>JAJYVK010000147.1 GCA_021792075.1 Actinomycetes bacterium
ATCGGTGTGGCCTCACGACAACATCCTGATAGCGGCCGGACTCAGGCGGTATGGCTTCGACACCGAGGCGCAGCGGATAGCCAAAGCTATGTTCGATGCCTCTGAATGCTTCGTATACCACCGGCTTCCTGAACTGTTTGCAGGGCTGGAGAGAGATCCGGGCAGCTTTCCGGTGCAGTACCTGGGTGCAAATGTCCCCCAGGCTTGGGCTTCAGGCGCAGTGCTTCAGATTCTCGCTGTTCTGCTTGGCCTCGAAGCCAATGCAGCGGATGGGATTCTGCGAATCTCCCCTGCGCTGCCGGACTGGCTGGAGCGTGTCAAGCTTTCGGGCCTTCCCATCGGAGACACCAGGCTGGACGTCACCCTAGAGAGGCTATCGGATGGCAGCCACCGCCTCGATGTCGGTCACCAAAACTCTATGCGGATTGTTTTGGACGAGTCAGGCTCTCCGTCGTTGGGCTTTTGACCGGCAGTCCATCCCTTCAATCGCGGGACTGGTTGGCCTCATGGGTGTAAATCGGCCCGACCGGCCGCCCAATCGTGAAAATGGAGTCGCCCTACGGTTCCATGACATTTGTGGCGTGGGTTTGTTAAGATTTCGTATCGGCTGAAGTTCTCAAAGGGGAGCAAGAATGCGCACGCCGTTGCCGCCTGATGGTCTGATCGAGGGTATCTCTAGCGATATCGACCCTTTCGGAGATGAATTTCTCCGCAATCCCTGGCCCTATCTCGAAGAGCTTCGGGAGATTGCTCCAGTGGTCTACTTTCCCATGTACCACATTTGGGGAGTTGCGAGGCATGAAGAGGTGACGGAAGTCCTCCGTGATTTCACGACGTACTCTTCGGCGGCTGGAGTTGGCTATACCAACATGCTTCGCGACAAGCCCTGGAGGGTTCCGAGCATCATACTCGAGGCAGACCCCCCACTTCATAGCAAGACACGCAGAATCGTCAGCAAGGTTCTCACATCATCGGCCTTGGCAAAGCTCAAGACCACGTTCGAGGAGAGGGCTTTCGAGCTGGTCGATCAGCTACTGGAGAGAGGCTGCTTCGATGCCATCTCCGATCTTGCAGAGGAGTTCCCACTGGCCGTCTTCCCAGACTCGGTTGGGCTTCAGCCAGGTTCTCGTCAGAATCTGCTCAGGTATGGAGCAATGGTCTTCAACGGGCATGGTCCGCGCAACCATATCTTCGAGGAGGCCATGAAAGACACCGACGAGGTCCGGGACTGGGTGAATGCTCAGTGCTCGCGGGAGATGCTGGCTCCGGATGGCTTTGGGGAGCAGATATACCGCTCGGTCGACACCGGCGAGCTTACCGAGGAGGAGGCCGGGCTTCTCGTTCGGTCTTTTCTCTCGGCGGGGGTGGACACCACCGTCAATGCTCTTGGCTTCGCTGTGCTCGACTTCGCCAGGAATCCAGAGCAGTGGGCTGAGCTGCGTGCGGATCCCTCCCTTGCACGGGATGCCTTCGAGGAGGTTGTGAGGCTCGAAGCTCCAGTGGCTGCGTTCTTTCGAACGACGACGAGGCCGACCGAGATCTCAGGTGTCTCGATCCCCGCAGATGCCAAGTTGCTGGTCTTTTTCGCGGGAGCTTGTAGGGATCCCAGGCGCTGGGACAATCCGGACAGTTTCGAGATCCACCGCCATCCTGTCGGTCACACCGGATTTGGCAGTGGAATACATAGCTGCGTAGGAGCGATGGTGGCAAGGCTCGAGGGGGAGGTTCTTCTTGGCGTTCTCGCCAAGCGTGTCAAAAGGATCGAATTAGCTGGCGAGCCGAAAGTCCGGCTGAACAACACACTTCGAGGTCTAAAGAGCCTGCCGGTGCGCATCTACGCCGACGACTAATCTGTTTATCGTTGTCGAGTCATCGCGAATTGGTAGCGAGTCGCCATCTACGAGATCGGCCGGCCTCAACCCGAGAAGCCAAGACGCGCTGGCACGGCTTTGGCATACGGGCTGAGAGCTTTGAACCAACGGGAGCGCAATCCCCTTCCGTAAGTGAGGGGTCAAGCGACCTAATTCTTTCTCGGTCTACCTGATTTACGGCTAGGGAGTTTCTGGTTTTCTATGTACTGTTTCACCGTCTCTAATGGGGCTCCACCACAAGACACAACGGCATAGGAGGGCGACCAAAAGTGCTCCCCCCACAAAGCCTCTCGGACTTCCGGCCAGTTCTTTGCCCTTACTCTCATGGCTGAGAGTGTCTTCATGGACATCACCAGTCTCGACAGGGCAACTTTAGGTGGGTAGGTGATCAGTAGGTGGGCATGATCGCCGTCTGTTTCGAAAGCATCGAGGGTGGAATCGAAACGAGTACACACCTCAATGAGGGCAGATCTGATCTCGTCACTAACTCTCTCGGTCATGACATTACGTCGATATTTAGGTACCAAGACGATGTGTGCATGTAATTGATATACCACATGCCTTCCATTGCGCCAATCATCGGTCATGTAGTGGAGTATAGTGCTTAGCAGATAATGCTATACTAGATATCAAATGGCTAGTAGAAGCGCAGAGTATAGAACAGCTATCGTGCCCGTCACTCTGACAGGGGCCTCTTATCGTCTAGCCCATGACTCGTGCCATAGGGCAGCACTGTTATGGAACCAAGCGGTCAATTGGGTCCATGGCGAATGGAAAGCCAAGCGCTCTCCTAATAAGTACGACATCCAAGGGTTTCTCAACTCGATACCTCGCCAAGACCGTCCATTACACGCCCATACCACCGAGACAATCGCTCACGATCTCTCAGAGGCAGTAACCATAGCTAGAACAAACAGCAAGAAAGGTATGAAGGTTCGATCTCCTTGGCGTAAGAAGAACTACCGGCCTCTATCGTTCTCGAAGAACTCTGGCTGGCGTATCTCCAAAGGTCAACTCCACCTGTCACTTGGTAGGGGCCGTCCGCGTATAGATCTTTCTATTCCCACCGTTTTAGATTCTGCAACTGGCGAAGAAGTTGACCCTGGGCTATGGGGTGAGATTCAACTGTGCTGGGATAGAGATAAAAGACGATTCAGCCTGCATATCCCTTATGAGACCCTCCGAGAAGTTTCGGCGGGTGAGGCTGTTAGTGCCATCGACGAAGGAATCATCAACTCTATGGCGCTAGCTACTTGGGTAGATGACAAGACCATAGACGTTACCATCATCAATGGACGCGAAGGTCGAGCTATCAAACGACAAAGAAACAAGGCTGTCGGTCAACTTCAGCACAAGATCAGCCGGTGCAAACCCGGATCTAAGAAGCATAAAAGGCTGGTAGCTGCGAAGAAGAAGATCAACTCCAAAGCAAAGGCATCGCTTCGTGATTTTGATCATCAGGTTTCCAACAAGGCGGCCAATCACCTCATTGGCCACAACACCGCCAGACTCATAGTTGGTGACGTGCGGGGCATCGAGAAGGAGACCAAGACCAAGCGGCGCATGAGCCGCCACGGTCGTCAACAACTCTCCCAGTGGTCGAGGGGTCGACAGGAACGCTACCTCAAAGACAAGACCGGATTAGACCTAGATTTCCTCAACGAATCGGGTTCAACCAAGACCTGTCCAGCGTGCTTGACACGCAACCGACCATCAGGTCGATACTACCGATGCAAGAACACTATTTGTGGTTTTACTTGTCATCGAGACGCTGTAGGAGCGATCAATATCCTCCAGAAGGCGTTATGCGAGGAATACACTCCAATTGGACCGGATACAAAAATCCGAGTCACGTATCTCCGGGCTGTCGAGCGCTGGTCACTTGATCAACGTGAAGCACACCGCAAGGTGCAGTGCCGCAAGGCCAGATCCCCGAGTAGTGCCCAGAACCGGGCCTTGTCTGAGGCAACTCAGATTAGCAAGCTGAAGCTAGCAAACTCATCCACCAGTACCGATTCATCGGCAACAGACCAGTTGGTCGTGGTGGCGTGACGGGAGCGATGCTTGGTAACTCCAACCAAACGGCGGAGCCAGAAGCCCCGTCCGTAAGGGCGGGGAGGTTCACGAGTCGAACCTGGAAGTATTGGCGGCATTTGCTCTTGGATTTGGGGAGCCTCCCGGATCTGCCCTGGGGGACGAAGTCAGGAATGGAGGTTTGATGGCGACAGTGACAATTGACGGGATCATCACGCGTTACGAGGTCGTTGGCTCCGGCCCGCCTCTCCTTATGTATTCGCCAGGCGGGTTCGATTCCTCTCTCGAGAACTGGAGATCGTTCTCCATTTACCGGACTCTGAATCTCTTGGACCATTTGGGCAGCAGGTACTCTTGCATCGTGTTCGACAGGCGTGAATCGGGTTTGTCGGGCGGCAGAGTCGAGCGCATCGGCTGGGAGGACTATGTCACCCAAGGGAGGGGGCTGCTCGAGCACTTGGGGATTTCGCGCGCGCATCTCATGGGTGGCTGTGTAGGCTGCTCCTCGGTCGCGACATTCGCGATTATCCACCCGGAGATGGTGATGAGCATGGTCCTCTTCTCTCCGGCGGGCGGGCCTAGGTACAGAATGGCCCAGCACGCCCGCCTGACTCGGCATATGGCCTATGTGGCGGAGCACGGACTTGAAAAAGTTGTGGAGTTGGCGAACAGCCACTCCAAGAGCTTTTCCCAGGATCCGCGCTGCGGTCCTTGGGTGACGGTGATAAGGAGCGATGCTGGCTTTGCCAAGTCGTATCTCGAATTCGACCTCGAACGCTACCAGACGATCGTTGGCGGCATGGCACGATCTCTCTTCGACAGGGACACCGTTCCAGGCCCGGAGCCGGAGGATCTGATGCAACTCGACATTCCCGCCCTCATAGTGCCTGGCCAGGATAGCTCGCATGCACCGTCCGCCGCTCGCTACCTTCAAGAGTGCCTGCCGCAAGCTCAGTACTGGGACGTGCCGGTTAGCCAGCAAACTGAGGAGACGGCTCCGGCAAGGATTCTCGAGTTCTTAGACTCGCTGTGATCGGCTAGATCGGCTCCTCGCCCGATTCAAGCTGAGCTATCTGCTCCAACCGCTTTTGGTGTACTCCTCCATTGAACGAGGTGGTGAGCCAGGCGGAGGTCAGCTCTGCCGCCGTCTCGTTGTTCAGGACCTTTGCTCCGAGTACGAGCACATTCGAGTCGTTGTTTCCTCGTGATATCCCCACCTGGAACATGTCTGCGCAGAGGCCTGCTCTTACGCCCTTCACCTTGTTGCATGCGATCACTTCGCCCATACCGCTCCCGCCTATCATGATTCCCCTGTCGGCTGCGCCGGTTGCCAGCTCCTTTCCGATCCGGGCGCAAAGGATCGGATAGTCGACTAGCTCAGGGCCGTGCGTTCCCAAATCGGAGACGGAGTGACCCAGGCTTAGGAGCA
>JAJYVK010000148.1 GCA_021792075.1 Actinomycetes bacterium
ACGAAGAACACCTCCTATCGTGATACAGCGCAGCAGCGCTATGACTGGGTCAACTCGTGCATGCTCGCACCAGATGGGCTTTACTGGGACCATATCGATCTGGCCGGCAACATCAACAAGATGTTGTGGAGCTATAACCAGGGCATGATGGTTGGAGCAAGCCTCCTCCTCTATGAGGCGACCGGAGAGGAAACCTATCTCCAGCGGGCCGAGCAACTCGCTCAGACGTCCCTCACCTTCTACAGTCAGTCTGGGCGCTTCTACACCCAACCAGTGATCTTCAACGCTATCTTCTTCAGAAACCTGCTCATACTCGACGCCGTGCGTCCCCATGGACGATACCGGCAGGCGCTGCGCGAGTACACCAATGCACTCGCCCAAGCGGTGGATCCGGCAACTGGGCTGCTTATGGTCCAACCTTACACCGGTGTCCCGCTCCTCAATCAGGCAGGTTATGTCCAGTTGAATGCGTTGCTTGCCTGGCCGCGTGGTCAGTACCACTTGCTGGCTTAACAGAATCATCCATCGGTCCAAGTTGCCACGCACGAGAAAACGTGCTAGTCACGCTTATGCTAGGCTCCGGCATATCACTATGCGATGTAGAAGACCTGCGGTGAAAAGTCAAGAGGGTAGGAACGGTCTTAAGAGGAAGGGAGGAGGCGGGTGTTTGTGGCAACAGGCAGCGCCCGCAGCATGGCCGCGATCCCAGGCCCGACTGGACGGGAGCGCGGCAGCGGGCGAGCGGCGAGAGACGGGCGCCCAGAAGGGTCGGCTCGGTGAGCCGAGGGCGCGGGCGCGCTGGGTGTGTCGGTGGCGTCCCGGCCGGCTGGTGGTCGGGGGCGTCCCCTCCTTCCGGTCTCGACGGTGCTCGAGCGACTGGTAGCGAGTGTCGGTACGCAGCAGCACCCACGAGTGGGTACCCGCGACCAGTCGCACGAGCTTGCGGTCCGTCAAGACCAAGGCCCGTTTGTGCGCGTGTTTGGTGGGCTGTGCCAGCTTGGTCTGGTAGTCGGCGCTGTATTCCGAACAGTGCATCCGCACACTGTTGGCCGCCTCCACCAGGTAGTAGCGCAAATAGGTGTTGCCGGCCTTGGCCATGCCGGTGTCTTCCGCTTGGAAGTGGCCGGACTCATGGACGTTCCAGACCAGGCCGGCATATTGGGCGTTGGCGCCGTCGTCGGCGAAGCGCTGGATATCGCCGATTTCGGCGATGAGGCCAGCAGTCCAGACCGGTCCCAGCCCTGGGACCGCGTCCAGCAGTTGCGGGATGGCCTGGAGCTGGCGGGCGATGGTGGCATCGACTGCCTTGAGCTGGGCCTGCAAGGTTTTGATCGTCGCCATGGTCGTGCCCAACACGAGGGTAAGGGGTTCGTCCAGCCGGTAGGAATCGCGGGCCGCGCGCTGCCAGGTGCTGGCGAGGGTCTGGGGAGCGCTGCAGCAGCCCCGGCCTTGGCTTTCCAGGTACGCCGCCAGCTCGTCCAGCGGGCGCTGGGCCAACTCTTCCGTGGTGAACACCTCCAGCACGGCGCAACTCGTCGCCCCGAAACAAACACGTCAGGGAGTCGCTCTTCTCCCGGGCCAAGGTCTGGGCCAGGTGCATGCGAAAACGGGTGAGTCGCTGGAGCGGGGCATAGTGAGCGTCCACCTGGAACGGCGGCGGGAGCTGCCGCCCGAAACGCAGCCGCTCGGCGATGACGAAGGCGTCGACGCGGTCGGTCTTGGGCAAGGCGCCGTAGTGCCGACGGCAGTCAGCCACCAGCTTGGGGTTGAGCGCATAGACCTGGGGCTGGTAGGGCGCCAGCGGCACAGCGTCTTTGAGCACGCCGGCCAGGTGCCACCAATACAGGTCGGTCGCTTCCATCGCCAGCCGCAACTCGGTCACGCCCTGCGCCTGCGCCACCTCCGTCAGCTTCCGCACCAGGGCGTCTGTCCCCGGCTGGCTGTTCGGCACGCCCCAGCGCGGGACGGGCTCCGTGCCGTCGGCCAGAAGGAAGCAGACCACCGCCTCATCTGGACTGATGTCGATCCCCACATAGCCCAGCATCCGACCACCCCTTTCCCGACCGGTCGGGCAGGTCCGAGCGTGATGGGCGCCGCCACAGCCTCGCGCGTGATCAGAACTCTGACGACATCGGCGGATTTCGTTGCGCGGGCTGCTGCCCCCGCCCAACCCGACGCCAGCCGAACAACCTGCGGGTCAGAAGTCAGCGCCACACCCGGAGCGATCAGTCTGTACCAAGCGATCTCACGCCGCAGGAGGAAGGAAGATCTCTTCCCGACCGGCCTTGCGGCATCAGGATCGCTCAGACCTACCCGATCAGCAACGGCGAGCGGCCAGCAACGCCGCTCTGACTCATAACATACGAGGAGGAATTGCTATGGCGATGGATGAGCAGTGGTTGTGCCAAGCCGCCTGAGGATCCTCTCGATTTCGCTTACGATGGTCTTTTCGGACAGCCCGGCGCCATTTGGGTCTTCATGTATGCGAAAATACATCTTTATCATGATCACAATTTTGTCGCGATTGACATACTCCTTAAAGCGCCTGTCTGAAGCAATGTGCGAGAAGCCAGAAGGCGGTAAAAGCAATCATTCCTCCTGTAGCTCGTTTTCCAGAAAGATCTGGTCAACCAGATAATGGTGGGCCATTCCTCCTATTGTTCCTCAATGGGGTCTCGTACGCTGCTATAACCAATGTTTCAGGAATACTGTGTGCGAGTCCCCTATACTGAAAGATGAGGAAAGGAGAAGATCCTATGCAGATTGGCATGATTGGGCTTGGGCGGATGGGGGCGGCGATGGTGCGCCGGCTTTTGCGTGGTGGACACGAATGCGCTGTTTTCGATGTTCAATCAGACAATGTCAATCCTTTAGTGAAGTTGGGGGCACGCGGTGCTTCTTCGCTTCAAGAGCTTATAACCCTTCTTGAGCCACCACGTTCCATTTGGATGATGGTGCCAGCGGCGGTTGTTGAAGATCAAGTGCAGAAGCTCACAGGCTTGTTGCAGGCAGATGACTGCCTCATCGATGGAGGAAATTCGTACTACCGTGATGATATCCGGCGAGCAAAGGCTCTTTCGGCTAACGGTGTCGACTACCTTGATGTTGGAACGAGTGGTGGTGTGTGGGGTGAAGAGCGTGGGTACTGTCTGATGATTGGGGGTAAGGAAGAAGCCTATAAGCGCCTTGAGCCGGTTTTCAAAACACTCGCTCCAGGCATTGAGGCCGCTCCGCGAACACAAGGGAGAATAGGAGATCCTACGCCGGAAGAGCAAGGATATCTCTATTGTGGGCCAACTGGCGCCGGTCATTTTGTCAAGATGGTGCACAATGGCATCGAGTACGGCATCATGGCTGCTTATGCTGAAGGCTTCAACATCCTCTATAAGGCGGATGTTGGTAAGGAGCAGTATGCGGCTGACGCTGAAACAGCGCCTTTGCGTGATTCAGCGAACTATCGTTACACGTTCAATCTGGCAGCGATCAGCGAATTGTGGCGTCGTGGATCGGTTATTCCTTCGTGGCTGCTCGATTTGCTTGTTAGAGCTTTGTGGACGAACCCTGAACTGAGGGAGTTCTCCGGGCGTGTGTCGGATTCTGGAGAAGGGCGATGGACACTCGCCGCAGCTATTGATGAAGGTGTTCCTGTACCGGTATTGAGTGCAGCCGTTTATGAACGCTTCTTCTCCCGAGGTGAGGCCGCTTTTGCAGATAAGATCGTTTCGGCGATGCGTTTTCAGTTCGGTGGACATGTGGAGAAGTCTGAAAAGTAGGTAGGAGGAGGAAGGCTGTGGCGATGCAACAAGCGGATGCCCTGGTTTTTTTTGGGGCTTCGGGGGATTTAGCCCATAAGAAAGTCTTTCCAGCACTTGCGGCTTTAGTACGCAACGGGCGCCTTGATGTTCCTATTATTGGAGTAGCGAAAGCTGGCTGGACGTTAGAGCAGCTTATCAATCGTGCAGAGGACAGTATCAAACTCAATGGTACCTATGATCCTGATGTCTTTAAGAAGCTCGCGTCACTCTTGCGCTATGTAGATGGCGACTATAACGAGGAGACAACATTTCGCGAGTTGCGTGAGCAATTGCACAATGCAAAGCGACCCCTCCACTACCTTGCTATACCACCTAGCCTTTTTGCTCAAGTAGCTGGAGGTTTACATCTTTCAGGTTGTGCTACGAATGCGCGGATCGTTGTCGAAAAGCCATTTGGTCGGGGGTTACATTCGGCTCGTCAGCTCAACCAGCTGCTCCATCAATATTTTCCTGAAGGATCTATTTTCCGTATCGACCATTACCTTGGTAAGGAGACGGTGCAGAATCTGCTCTACTTCCGTTTTGCGAACTCTTTCGTCGAACCGATATGGAATCGCCTCTACATCGAGAGCGTACAAATCACGATGGCGGAAAATTTTGGTGTTGAAGGACGCGGCCGTTTCTATGAGGAAGCCGGGGCTATTCGGGATGTTGTACAGAACCATCTCTTGCAGGTCGTCGCGATGCTCGCTATGGAAGCGCCAGCAGGGCATGAAGTCGAAGCGATTCGTGATGAGAAGGCTCGTATTTTCAAGGCGATGCGGCCGCTACGGGCGGATGACGTCGTCCGTGGACAGTACGTTGGCTATCGCGATGAGGATGGCGTAGAGAAGCAGTCGACGGTAGAGACGTTTGTGGCATTGCGACTGCACATTGGCACGTGGCGTTGGGCAGGCGTGCCGATTTACATTCGAGCGGGGAAAAAGTTACCTGTAACGACCACGGAAGTACGTGTCGAACTGCGGCGTCCTCCCCATGTAGTATTTCGAGAAGTTGAACCCCGCTACTCGAACTATTTTCGTTTTCGCTTGACGCCAAATCTGGTCATTGCTTTAGGTGCACGAGCGAAACAGTCTGGAGAGGCAATGGTTGGAGAGAATGTCGAACTTGTAGCCACTGAAGATGAGGGTGATGCGATGTCGCCTTATGAACGACTTCTTGGCGACGCCATGGAAGGTGATGAGACACTTTTTGCACGTCAGGATGAAGTTGAAGCTGCTTGGAAGGTCGTTGATGGTGTATTAGGAGATGGGGTGCCTGTGCATCTCTATCAACCTGGGACGTGGGGTCCTGAAGAAGCTAACAAGTTTTTTGGCCGTAATGGCGCCTGGCAAAATCCTGAAGCTTAGTTGACCAAAGGTTCGGAGGCTTTTATCAGACTGAGGAGAGAGGCATGTGTACGCAAGCTCGTTCGCTGGTCCAATGGCCGGAATGGCAAGCCTTAGCTCATCATGCGACAAAGATTCAGGGTGTGCATCTTCGGGAACTGTTTACTCAGGATCCTG
>JAJYVK010000149.1 GCA_021792075.1 Actinomycetes bacterium
GGCTTAGGAGCAGTGAGACAAGGTGCGACTTCATCTGTACGCCGTTGTGGTCCGCCGCAATGGCTATTCGGAGATGCTCTCCGGTCGCAGTGGGAGCGTAGGTCATGCGTTGAGGCTTCTAGCACCTTTTGCGAACAGGGAATCGACGTCCGGCCGCCGTTCAATTATCGACTGGCTCATTGCGTGATCTATCAGTTTTTCGATCATGGCGCGATTCTTCTCGATTCCATAAGGCAGCGGGTCGGATCCTGTTATCTCCATGACTTTCATGTACATCTTGTCGGTCGCCGTGGGATTTTCGATACTGCCTTCCCTGAGCTTTTCCACGTAGAGCGCTTTGGAGCGGGCGAAGGTGTTGAACAGGTCGGCAGCCAGATCCGGGTACTTCGAGAGAAGCTCGTCTTTCACCACGATCAGGTGGTTTATAGGATAGAGTCCGTGATTTCGAAGAGCCTCGTATGCCCGTTCTTTGGGGTTCGGTATCAGAGGAGCGACGTCTGGATGCTCGATCTCGGCTCCAACGACAGCGTCGACATCTCCGGAGATCAGGGCTTCCTCGAGCGTCTTGCCTGGATCCAGCGAGATCACGTTCGAAGGCTCCTTGTACTCCGCCACGTGTTCGTCGCCAGAGAGAACCCAAGTGACCTTTTTTAGGTCGACGCCGTACTCCTCTTCGAGGATTCCTCTTGCCCATACCCCTGTGGTTACGGTGTAGCCGCGATTTACGCCGACGCGCCTGCCCTCGATGTCCTTGGGGCTCCGAATGTCAGATTTAGTGTTGTACACGATGGCATCGTGGTGAAAGCCCCGGACCAGAAAGATCGGCAGCGCAGTAAATGGCTTGCCATGGTCTTTGGCACAGATGTAAGTGGTGATCGCCATCTCGCAGACGTCGAACTCGAGTTCCCTCACCATCCGCCGAAACGCGTGGACCAGCACAGGCACTTCTGTGAAGTCGAGCTCGAACCCTTGGGGAGCTACTGTACCGTCCTTTACGGCCTGATTGTTTCCTTGGGTACGTGAGACAGCACTAAGGTGCACTTTTGCCATTAATTCCTGCCCTTCATCGACTGATTTGGATCACTGACTGCGGCCGAATGGGAACCCCTCACCCTGCTTTTCAGCCGTCTAACATGATGATGAAATAAGTATAATGCCATCATATATTTGAAAAGACAGTGAGGATTGGCGATGAATGAGAAAGTACTAGCTGCTGTCAGGACTGGACCAGGTAAGACCGAGTTACGAGAGTTTCCAATGCCGCAGATTCCGGAAGGCAGCGCCCTCATGAAGGTCGAGGTAGCAGGTATTTGCGGCACCGACGTCAAGCTTTACGCTAAACCCACCATCAACGCACCGGTAATTATGGGTCATGAAAATATCGGAATTGTTGCCAATGCGACCGAAGAATTCATGGAGCGCAAAGGTTTAAAGAATGGTGATCGGATCTTTGTCGAGCACTACGTCGGATGTTTCAACTGCATCTGGTGTCATCTCGGCGAATATCGCCACTGCGAGAACACGGACTGGAGAACAAACCCGAATGCCCGCCGGTACGGCTACACCTCCGCTGAGAACGAGTACAACCTCTGGGGCGGCTTTGCCGAATACATGTACCTGCCCTGGAATGCTGTCATCCACAAGGTTCCGGATGGAGTCTCCGCTGAGCTGGCCGGCATTGTCACTCCCATGTCGAATGGGATTCAGTGGGCGCTGATAGATGGTGGAGTCGGGTACAACTCAACCGTGCTAATCCAGGGGCCGGGCCAACAGGGGCTCTCTCAGGCGGTCGCCTGCAAGCAGGCTGGAGCATCTTTGGTCATAGTCACGGGAACTACCAGGGACAAAGCCCGCCTCGAGCTCGCGAAGATCTTGGGTGCCGACTTCGTGATAGACGTGCAGCGAGAAGACGCCCTCTCGCGGATCATGGAGATAACCAATGGCAAGGGAGTCGACGTGGTCTTGGACTGTACCTCAGGCGCCGGCGTCGTGCCGGTCCTCTTGGGCATCGACGCCTTGAAAAGGCGCGGAGGAACGCTGGTAGTGCAGGGCGAGGAGGCTGCATTTCCGGATTTTCCCTTGAAGAAGATGACCGAGAAAGCCATCACCATGAAGAGCGCCCGCGGGCACAGCTACCTTGCCTGTGAACTTGCGCTGGCCCAGCTCGCCTCGAAGCGCTTTCCGCTCGATCTCTTGACCACCCACCGCTTTGGCCTCAAAGATGTTGATCGGGCCATCAAGGCTGTCGGTGGCGGCGAGCCTGATGTGATCCATGTTTCACTCATGCCCTGGCTCGACAAGGAAGGCGAGTAAAAAATGCCCGTAGTCGTAAAGAATATCCGTCGTGCCGACTCGGAGATCGTCCAAGCCTTCTCCTCATTTGGTGTGGCAACGGTGCACGAGGCGCAGGATCGCACCGGCCTTTTAGCCTCTAGGCTCTCCCCGATCTACAAGGGAAGCAGAATATCGGGTAGTGCTGTAACGGTAAGTGTTGCGCCAGCAGACAACTGGATGATACATGTGGCTCTCGAATGGTGTCAGCCTGGCGACATCCTGGTGGTGGCTCCGACAGCCCCATCCGACGCAGGCTACTTTGGTGAGCTGCTCGCCACCTCGGCAGCTGCTAGGGGTGTGCTTGGGCTGGTGATCGACGGAGGCTGCAGAGATGTCGCGGAGTTGGAGGAGATGGGCTTCCCGGTCTGGTCGAAGTGCATCTCCGCCTACGGAACGGTGAAGGAGACCCTTGGATCAGTCAATGTTCCCGTTGTCTGCGCCGGCCAGTACATCGAGCCGGGTGACATCATCGTGGCCGATGACGACGGTGTGGTGGTTGTGCCCCGTCGCAATGGGGAGAAGGTCCTCAAGGCATCCGCTGCCCGAGAGGAGAAGGAGGCCGTCTCGCGCGCTCGTTACAAGGCCGGAGAATTGGGCCTCGATTTTCATAACATGCGCGAAAGGCTCATCAAAGAGGGGCTTGTCTATCTAGATGAGCTGCCAGCAGAACGAGACTAGATAATTTCCTGAACACAGCAAAGAGTGGAAGATAGGTTCTCAAATGATCATCGACTGCCATGGCCATTACACCACGACGCCGCCGGAGCACGACAAGTTCCGCCAATCTCAGCTGGCTCGCCTTTCAGATCCCTCTCTCGCCGAGCCCACAGCCGCCGAGATAAGCGACGAGGCGATCCGAAAGAGCATCGAAGACAACCAGCTGAGGGTATTGCGCGAGCGGGGAGGGGACATGATGATCTTCTCCCCGAAAGCCTCAGCAATGGGGCATGATATCGAAGACCCAGATGTGGCTCGGAAATGGGCTCAGGCCAACAACGATCTGATCTACCGGGTGGTCGAGATGTTTCCGGAGAATTTCGCTGGGGTCTGTCAGCTGCCGCAGACGCCAAACGGCTCGCTTGAGGACTCCGTCAGGGAGCTGAGAAGGTCCGTGGAGCAGCTTGGATTCGTGGGCTGCAACCTGAACCCCGATCCATCAGGGGGATTCTGGAATTCGAAGCCCTTGTATGACGAGTACTGGTTCCCCATCTATGAGGCGATGGTTGAGCTTGATGTTCCTGCGATGATCCACGTCTCAGGTTCGTGCAATCCCAACTTTTACGCTCTAGGGCCGCATTATCTGAACGCGGACACCACAGCGTTCATGCAGTTCATAGAGGGGGACCTATTTTCGCGCTTCCCGACTTTGCGTTTCGTGATTCCCCACGGAGGGGGGGCCGTGCCCTATCACTGGGGCCGATTCTGCGGCCTTGCCGAGAGACTCAAACGGCCTCCTCTCAGCGAGCACGTGATGAACAATGTCTTTTTCGACACCTGCGTCTACAATCAGGCCGGCATAGAGCTTCTCCTAAAGGTGGTCGATCTCGACAACATTCTTTTTGCCTCCGAGATGCTGGGTGCGGTGCCAAATCTTAAGGACCCTGCGACCGGAAGGTTCTGGGATGATACCAAACGCTATATAGATGCCCTGGAGCTCTCGGAATCGCAGGAGCACCAGCTCTACGAGTTGAATGTGCGCAGGGTCTATCCCCGTCTTGACGCTCGGCTCAGGGAGATGGGACACTAAAACAGCTGCAGTCGGAGCTATCAATGCGGGTGCAGACGCATTGGGCAAGGCAAAAAGGGACTGCATGGCTTAGGACCCCCATGTGACTCGCTGAAGCAATCGTTCTACAGGAGCTGTGCGTGATTTTTTGGATTCGTCACATGATTCACCAATTCCGCGGCAGGAATAATGGTAGAATGATTCGCAAAATAAGTTGCCGAGTTTGTGGGATCCGGCTCGATCTATCGAATCGACTGGTGAAAGGAATTGCGAATGCTGCGTGAAGAGATTAATGATCTTTTGACTCAAACAGGTCCCGGTACCCCGATGGGCGATCTGTTCCGTCAATACTGGATTCCGGCACTTCTCGCCGAGGAGCTGCCTGAGAACGACTGCCCCCAGGTTCGTGTAAAGATCCTATCGGAGAGGCTGATTGCTTTCCGTGATTCCGAGGGCCGCTATGGCTTGATGGACGAATTCTGTGCCCACCGCGGAGTTTCCCTTTGGTTCGCCAGAAATGAGCAGAGCGGATTGCGTTGCGCCTATCACGGCTGGAAATATGATGTGACGGGCCAGTGCATAGAGATCCCCTCAGAGCCAGAGAAGAGCACCTTTTGTGCCAGCGTCAAGCTCCGGTCGTATCCCCTTGTAAAGGTCGGGGACATCCTGTGGACTTACATGGGAGATCCGGCTAAGACACCGGGGCTGCCAGAGTATGAGTTTTGCCAGGTGCCTCCGTCGCAGACCTTTACCTCGAAGCGGCTTGAAGAGGCCAACTGGCTCCAAGCCCTCGAGGGCGGGATCGATTCGAGCCATGTGTCCTTTCTCCACGCATCCGGTCTCAAGGACGACCCGTTGTTCATGAACGCCGAAGGAAACAAGTACAACCTTGGGGACTTCAAACCCTACTTCGAGGTTGCCGAAGCCGACGGTGGGCTCTACATCGGTGCCCGTCGCAACGCAGAGGAAGGGAGCTACTACTGGCGGATCACCCCGTGGATCATGCCAAGCTTCACTATGGTGCCCCCCCGCGGCGATCATCCTATGCACGGGCATTTCTGGATCCCTATCGACGATGAGAATTGCTGGGTATACACCTTTGATTACCAGCCTGTTCGCGATCTGACCCCTGCGGAAGTCCAGGCGATGAAGGACGGATACGGGGTGCACAGCAAGAACATTCCCGGCACCTACATTCCCGTTAATAACAGCAGCAACGACTACCTGATGGACCGTGAGGCCCAGAAACGCGGCGAC
>JAJYVK010000150.1 GCA_021792075.1 Actinomycetes bacterium
TGGGAAGGTCCGGCGGTCAATCTCGAAGAGGCTGCCGGAATGACATTTTCGAACCAGTACGCCCATCATCTGGATGAGTCGCCGATAGTCTTGGTCATTTTGGCGAGACTTTTGGACTTGGCCTGCCTCGACAACGGTCTTGACCGCCAGAGTATCGTCGGAGGAGCTTCGGTATACCCATTTGCCCACAACATCCTGCTGGCAGCGAGATCAAAAGGGCTGGGAGGAGTTATGACGACAGTTATATGCCGGCGCGAGCCAGAAATGAAACGACTTTTCGAGATACCAAAGGAGTTTGCTGTGGCTGGACTCATTACTATCGGGACACCTAGGAAGCTCTTTACGAAACTCACTCGAAAGCCTGTTGAAGACTTCACTTATCTCGACAAGTATGGAGCTGCTCCGTTTACGCCGGCTTCTAGGTAATTCGCTAGCTGGTAACGAAGGCCACCCAGAGGATGTAGGCGATTACGAGCATCCATCCCTCTATTTTTGAAAGGCGTCTGGCTGAGGAGAGAAAGAGGATCGCAACCATGGACACGGCGATCATGAAGACCACTTCGTAGGAGAGCTTCGGTATATCCAGTGCGCCGGGGGAAATCACGCCGGCTACCCCCGCAACCGCAGTGGAGTTGAATAGATTTGCGCCGAAGATGTTGCCT
This sequence comes from Actinomycetes bacterium, assembly GCA_021792075.1. Lineage (GTDB taxonomy): Bacteria > Actinomycetota > Acidimicrobiia > Acidimicrobiales > Acidimicrobiaceae > SCQM01. Next base: position 663 of record JAJYVK010000150.1, read on the forward strand.
ACGACTAGATCGCTGTGGCCTCTTCGGGCCGCCGCGAGTGCGGTCACCAATTCCGGAAGAGAGGTACCGAGCGCTACAAGTGTAACTCCTATGATAGCTTTCGAAACCCCTAGGTGCACTGCCAGGTTAGTCGCAGAGTATATCAACAACTCTGCACTGCCAAGGACAATAAGTAAGCCCACAATAGTCACCGTCAGGGAAGTCGCTAATCCCCATCGGTACCCCTCTTCGATATTGCGAGCCTCAGCCTCCAGCTCGGTGTTGTCCGGGTGCCGGAGGGAACCCATCAATGTGGAGGCGACGAAGATTGCGAGCAGGAGGAGCAGAAGCACATAGAAGAGACGGTCGTGAGTGAAAACTATTACCAAGCCAAATGCAGTCACGGCTAAAAGCTGGGACATGCCCTCACGTTTTAACACCCGGGAGTTGATCGTCGGGGCACTGATCGCGCCCAGCGTGCCCAAAACGAGCGTGCTGTTGACAACGGTTGAGCCGAGGACGCTTCCGATTCCCATTGAAGCATGATTATGGATGCTGGCCAGCGTCGCGGTCATGAGTTCAGGCAGGCCTGTGCCGAATCCAATCACCACCACACCTACTACCAACGGGGAGACATGAAGTGCTTCGGCGGTTTTTGCAGCCCCCATCACGAACCTGTCCGCGCTCAATGCAATTGCGATGAGCGCAATCCCGAGTAAGAGGACCTGAAGAGCCATTTCAGTGAACCGCCATCTCAAACCGCTCGTAAATCAAAACAGCATTCCCTCGATGTATTTTGGCAAATGACCGGTCACTTGGTTACCTAGCGTTTGTTGGGCAAGGCTAGCATAGCCAGCAACTTTGAGATGGTCTCACACTCACGAAGTTCTAGCGCCGCACCTCCTCGGTTCAATTGGTATAAACCTCGAACAGACCGCCGCTATGCTGGCCGTGCAGGGTAGTCATCAAAGCAGAGAGGCCGGAATTGGGTCGTTGTGTTGCTCTGTTGAGAGCCGTAAACCTTGGCAAGGTGAACAGAATCTCAATGCCACTTCTTTGTGAACTATTGAGGGATAGCGGATTTCACACCATCACCAGCTATCTCCAAAGTGGCAATCTGGTCTTGGACTCCGACCTGGCCGAGCCTGAGGCCAAGGCTGTGATAGAAGCTGTAATATCCGAGCGTTTCCAGTTGGAGATTCCTGTGACGCTCCGTAGTGCAACAGCTATTTGCAAATTGGCGGCTTCGGATCCGTTCAATCTGGATCCAGCTGAAAGGGAGCGGCTTTATGTTACATTCCTAAGCGGTGAAGTCGATCTCGATCGAGTTGACTCATATGCAAAATTTGCCAATCGGATCGATAAGTTTTTAATTGCTGGGAACGATGTGTTCATTTATTGTCGTGGCCCCTACCATCTAACCGACTTTGGTAATGCCTTCTGGGAAAAGGTCAGCAAGAATACCGCTACGACGAGGAATTGGAACACGGTCGCAAAGCTGGCCACCATAGCAGCTGGTTGAAGCAGCCCTACGGTGATTGCCAGGTATCTTGGAATTTGGTCGAGAAATAGGGGTGGCCTTTGTTGCTAGCAGCAGCTGCCAGCAATCCGGTGATCGGGTACGTGATAATCGCTGTGCTAATTGCCTTCTGGGTGGGAACGATAGCCTGGGGACGCACCGCCCGGATTGTAAGTGAAGTCAAGGTAGATGGCAATATGGTGGTCATTGCTCTGTCTGGACCAGCCAAGGTGCTTTCATTGCGTGGAAAGGTCACCTTCCCGTTGGATTGCGTCGTGAGCGTGAGGTCAACGCCTCACGTCTTTTCTAAGGATGGGACTTTCAGTCGGCGGCTTGGGTCGATAACCATTCCTACCTTCTTCAGAGTGGGCTCCTTTAGGGGATATCGCGACCAGGGCCCGGCTTTCTGGGCCTGCTTCAGGGGCGAAAGCGCGCTGACTTTTGAGCTGGAAAACTTTCGGTATCGCTATGTGGTGATGGATGTGGCTGATCCCGAGGCGGCCCTGGGGCTTCTCTCCAAGTACGGCATCTGAGTCCTAAAGTGGAGAGTTGGCGTGTTTCGATGGGCGGATGCGCTCCCTCTTGGATGCGAGAATGTCGAGACCCGCATTGATCTCGGATCGGGTGCTGATCGGATCGATGACTGCGTCGACGAAGCCTCTCTCTGCAGCTATCCAAGGGGTGAGATAGGTCTCCTGGTATTTGGCTTGATAGGCCAGCCTTTCCTCGTCGGAAGCCCTGCGCATCAGAATTTGGGTTGCACCCTGGGCTCCCATAACCGCAATTTCTGCCTGAGGCCAGGCAAATACGAGGTCGGACCCCATTCCTTTTGAGTCCATTACGATATATGCCCCGCCGTAGGCCTTGCGCATTATCACGCAGATGCGAGGAACGGTGCACGCTGCATAGGAGAAAGCCAGTTCGGCACCGTGTCTTATCATCCCCCTCCATTCGATATCCTTCCCCGGTAAAAAACCGGGTGTGTCAACGAGGGTAACCAGTGGAAGGTTGAAGGCGCTGCAAAATCTGACGAAGCGAGCACCCTTTTGCGACGCTTGAATATCGAGAGTGCCGGCCATTGCTTGCGGTTGGTTGGCGATGATGCCGATAGACCTGCCTCCAATTCTAGCCAGGCTAGTCACTAATTGTGGAGCCCATTTTCCACGCAGCTCCAGATAGTCGCCGTTATCCGCGATCTGTTCCACGATGGCTCGCACGTCATACGAGCCTGTGGCCGACTCCGGGATGATGTGCGCGAGTCCTTCGCAGATGCGGTCGGGGTCGTCATCATCTGCGATCCGTTCGGGCAGGCTGTCGGTTGAATCTGGGAGGTAGGAGAGAACCTCGGTGATGCTTTCGAGTATCTCGGTTCCATCGGTGACCTCTGCGCACAAAACGCCGGATCTTGACGCCAGTGCATGGGAGCCGCCCAATTCCGCAGCAGAGGTTTTCACCCCGGTGAACTCCTCCACCATCGCTGGACCAGAGACGTAAGCGTAGGAATCGATGGTTCCTATGACTATGTCGGCCAGCCCAAGGAGCAGAGCTGGGCCAGAGATGGCGGGTCCGGTAAGCCCGATCAATATTGGGACTATTCCCGAAATATCCGATATGGCTCTTGCTGCTCTTCCCCAACTTGCAAGCGCAGACACACCATCTGATATCGACGCCCCTGAAGTGGATAAAACAAGCACAAGGGGAAGGCGGTTCTCTTTGGCCAACACCGCCGCTCGGGCGATCTTGGCGCCGTCGTCCTCCCTGAAGGCGCCTCTTTGCTGACCGGGGTTCGAAAATACCGCGATCACTCGCCTGCCATCCAACTCGGTAACGCATGCCTCGGTCGATCCTGGGACCCTTGTGAGAATGCCCGGTTGTGCGTGGGGTTTTGAGAGCATGTTGTCCTGGTTCGTTGTCGCTCGCTGACCTTTACGTGTCAAAGTAACTTAGTTGGCAGGCCAACTCCAGTCGGCCCAGAGTTGGCTAAATCGGAGTCCATTCATCCTGGGCCCTAAGCAGAATGGACCCGAGGTCCCAGGTTTTGTCATGGGATGACTGAGCTATGCTTCCATGTAAGAGGTAGTTGCTGTAGGAGAGTCCCCAGATGGTCGGAAACCTAGATACTCTGCGGCAAGTCATCGACATTGGCTGAACAATGAGCACTTCGATCGATGGCTAAGCGGCGCATTTCAACAGTCCGCACGGTCGTTGGAATCTTGTGGGTTGTGCTGGTTGCAGTTGTGGCGATCTATGTAGTCAATGATCGCCGCTCCGAGCTGACTGGAATTTCGAGCATTTTCAGCCATCTGAATTTGGAACTGCTGATACCGGCGTTGATCCTTGAGGGCGCTTCAATGGCTGCCTATGCACAGCTTCAAAGGTCGATGTTGGCAGCAGGAGGTGTTCAATCCGGTTTTTGGAGAATGCTCTCGATATTCTTGGCTTCCAACACGATCAACAGCGTCGTTCCTGGCGGCCCTGCATTCGCCTCGGTCTACTCTTACCGCCGATTCAGAGATGTCGGTGCTAGCGAAGGTCTATCCGGTTGGGCTGTTTTGGCGGCGAATGTATTGGCTGGACTCTCTCTGTTCTTGCTTGCTGTAATAGGCCTGTTGATTTCCGAAGGCAGTATCTCAGGTATCTCCCTCACAGACTCTCTGGTGAGCGTCGGGGTAGTTTTGATTGGCATCTTGTACCTGGTAGCCAGGGCGGATTGGGCTGTTCACAAAGTTGGAAGTTTCCTCGTATTCCTAGAGCGCAAATTCGGGGCGTCATGGAAAGTCACCAAAAAGGTTCTGCAGCTTGAGGAGGAGATTAGCCTCATCTCTCCATCAAGAGCGCGCCTTACCAGGGCCTTTGTTTGGGGGCTACTGAACTGGGTTTTTGATGCCTCAGTGCTTGTGATTGCCTATTTTGCCACTAAATCACCGATTCCTTTCGAGGGGCTTCTTCTTGCCTATGGCGCGGGCCAGCTCGCAGCAAATTTCCCCATAACTCCAGGAGGTCTCGGTGTTGTTGAAGGATCCATCTCAATTGCCCTGGTTGCTTACGGCGGAAACCAGGATGCATCAATTGCCGCCGTCCTCATCTACAGGCTATTGAGTTTTTGGATGTGGCTGCTGCCGGGTATTGGTTGCTACT
>JAJYVK010000151.1 GCA_021792075.1 Actinomycetes bacterium
CCTCCACATTCCGCATCCATCCGGCAGGTACCTCCCCAATGCCCAGGTGGCGAAATCGGTAGACGCAAGGGACTTAAAATCCTTTGGCCATTCGGCCGTGCCGGTTCGAGTCCGGCCCTGGGCACCACAACACAGTTTCAAGCAGTCTCAATAAATCTCAAACAGTCTCACAAATTGCAGAAACCCGCTACGAATGTGGGCTTTTTGTTTCTTGTTGTCGCACTCTGTCTAATTGAAACCCGATGCAGCTGGGGGTACATTTGGGGGTATCTTTGTGGGCTGGGGGTATCTGGGCCTTCTTCCTGGGGGTACCAAAGAAATGTCCGAATTGAACAAGTTAAATGCATTAGCGGTCAAGAATGCAGGTGTTGGTAAACACTTCGATGGTGGTGGCCTTTACCTCGATGTAAAACCCAATGGATCGCGTTACTGGCGACTCAAATATCGATTCGCTGGAAAAGAACGTCTGCTCGCGTTTGGTACATTTCCAGAAGTATCTCTGCTTGAAGCGCGAAAACGACGTGATGAATCACGGGCACTTATCCGTGAGGGCATGGATCCAGCAATGGCACGGCGGACAGCAAAGCTTGCTACCGTTCAGAATCAAGAAGCCGCATTTCCCGTAGCCGCCACAGCATGGCTGGAATTCAAGCGTAGTGGATGGGCACCAGAAACCTATCGCAAAGCGAAATTTGTGACGGATACCTATTTAATACCAGCGCTCGGGCGATATTCAATTACTACGCTAAACACCAAGCAGTCCGCTGATATGCTGGAAACGATGGCTCTAAAAGCACCGGTTTTAGCAACAAAAGCAAGACAATATCTAGGAAGTATTGTTGCCTATGCAATACGCAAAGGCTTGCGCGAAGATGGACGCCTACTTTCCCTCAAAGGTGCCATCCCCAAACACGAAAAAGGCAATATACCAGCCGCGACCGATCCTAAGGAAATCGTTGTCTTATTAAAGGCTATTGACGAGTACCCTATTCCGGTAACCCGCGCCGCATTGAAACTGACCATGCTGACAGCAATGCGCCCCGGCATAGTTGCTGCCGCCAGATGGGAAGATATTGACCTTGACACAGCCGAATGGTCCGTGCCTGCAACTCTGATGAAAATGCGACACGCCCATATCGTCCCGCTCCCAAAACAGGCCATTTCAGTACTACAAGAAATGCGCGCCTATACTGAAGGTCAGCAATACGTATTCCTGCCTCTGGCTAGACAAAAAACAGAGCATCTCCATCGTGATGCTATGAGCAAAGCGCTTCGTAGTATGGGATTTAAAGGCCGCCATGCAACGCATGGTTTTCGAGGTATGTTGCGCACTGTTGCGCGTGAGCGCTTAGGTATTGATTCAGACATTCTTGAGGCACAACTCGCACATGCGAAAAAAGGCGACGTTCAAAAAGCCTATGACCGGACCACCTTTAATGATCAACGGCGAAAAGTAATGCAAGCTTGGGCTGACTATTTGGACAATCTACGATCTGGTGGCAAGATAATTTCGATTAAATCAGCTAAATATGTACGATCGAAGTAATACAGAGAACCGCTACTTTGAGCTAGCAAGCTCCTGAGTCAGGTACGCCAAATCGCGCAGCGAGTCCGCTAAGAGTCATCTGATCTTGTATTTGATCATGTGGAATTAACAGATAAGACCAAGGTTTACCCCCGTTTGCTTTTGCATGCGTGGTGGCATTCCGACACCAAAGCGCAGCAGCGTCAGCTTTTGCACGGACTATCTCATCATCCATTTCAGAAGCGCGTTTCGGTTCGCACAGAAATTTTGTTGTCTTGGTTTCGACAACGAAATCCGGTTCGTATGTCTGTTCCTGGCTATAATAAATTGGTATGTCGTCTCGACCGGGTTTGAACCACTTCAGAACATCAGAATCATTCTCAAGGAGTAGAGCGAAACGTCGCTCAGGGTCGGAATCGAACTTCTGCTTTGGATAGAGGCATTTCCGGAAGCCGCTAAATTCCATAGAGGCAATACGATTACGCTGCCCTTCTGGTATGGGGGTGCGGAAGTCACGTACGTTTTCGCCTGATTCGATTGAGTAATTGTTGGTGCGCAGTGTACGGAATCCGCGGGTGACTGTGGCCTCGTAGGCGGTTGCAGACTGCATAAAATGCTGCTGCATCTGGGCATATATCAAGCTAACCAATGTCTGTTGATGGTATTGCAGTACATTGATTACGTCATCTTCATTGGGCAGGTAGGCCCGAAGTCGAGACACGACTTGGCCCGCGAGTTTATAGAGAAGTGCGGCGTGATCGTCGTAGCTTATGTCGTTGTAATCGATTAAGCCGCGCACCAGATAATCTTCCGGGCGCTTCTCGGCAATGATTCCTGAGCCATCCTGGAGCTTATAGCGCTGATTTTCGTGCAGGTGTTGAATCAGGATATCCTGAGACACGGGCTGAAGGTGAATGTTGCTGGTATCGAGATCGAAATCCTCATACTTGGATGTCACGTCACCTTTCGGGACGACAACGATTTTGGGGATATCTATAGATAGCGTCTGGTATACGGCCGTCGTTTCTCGTACAACATCTGCAACATCTATAGGCTCAACCATGCCTTCCAGCACCCCTTGTGCGGGGCGCACCATCTCTTGGACCTTCTGAGTAATCTCGCGCTGGATCTCCGGCGATTGGAGCTGATCGCTCCCTTTGAGCCGCTCGTATTGCTTGATGACCTCAAAGGTCGCGTTAGCCACTTCTCTGACTTCCGGCTTCTCAAAGAACTGGCGTTGCTTGGGTGCGAGCTGTTCGGCTTCTACAGTGCCTGAGATCACTTGCTCAAATGTGCTCTTGACCTCGACAGCCTTGCGCCCTGCTTCGGGTATATCACGGCCGATAATCACTCCTGCCCGGATGATGGAATTGGGGTCGTTGGCGTGATCCACAATCTCCTGAAACTTGTCGTGGGATACAATGGTCAGCCGATCCACAGCAGGTACGCCGACCCTCTTGCCATAGGGCAGGCGAAGTCCGCGACCAATAGACTGTTCAACCAGAGTCCGTGAATTGGCGGCTCGGAGCGGGACAATGGTGTAAAGGTTTGTGACGTCCCAGCCCTCTTTGAGCATGTTGACATGTATGACAATTTCAACGGGATTGTCCGGGTGCTCAACGGTCAGGAGCTGCTGAACCACGTCGTCCTTTTCCTCGCCGCGGATATTGGAATGAACCTGGATCACCTTGCCCCGGTAACGTCCTTCAAAAAATGCATCGCTTTCCATCATCTGTTGAAGGGAATTGGCATGCGTCGTATCGGTTGCCACAACCAATACGAACGGCTTCACAAGGGGGTGGTCGTGGTTACGGGCGTACACCTCCAGCTCAACCTTGGTGTTCTCATGTATCCGCACCCCATCTTCAAGTTTCACTTTTTCCAGCCCCTCGGCGGAATAGGCTTTTGGGTCGAAGTTTTCACGCGTGGCAACAGCAGGTTCCTTCACAAAGCCATCGTTCATGGCGGATGCCAGTGGATAGCCGTAGATCACATTCTTGAATGGCGTTGCACGCCCGCCAGCTTCAACCTGTGGTGTGGCTGTCAGTTCTAGGCCGAGGATGGGTTTTAGCTCGTTAATTGCCCGTACACCGGCCGTCGCACGATACCGGTGGCTTTCATCCATCAGCATCACGAGATCATCGAGCCCGGCTAGGTATTCAAAATAACTCTGGCCGATGTATTCGCTAAGCCGCTTGATGCGTGGCGCTTGTCCGCCGCGGACTTCAGAATTGATCTTTGAGATATTGAAAATATTGATAGAGACCCCGCCAAACAGCGTTCCGCTGGTGGGGTCACGTTGATCGTAGTTATCGCCAGTAATGATAGCCGGAGGATTGATCGAGAAATCAGCGATTCCCTTGAATACATACTTCGGCGTGTTGGGCGTAAAGTCCGCGATCAGCTTGTTATAGATTGTAAGATTGGGCGCAAGTACAAAGAAATTCTGGATACCCTCTGCCTGGTGCAAGTAAGCGATGAAGGCACCCATGAGCCGTGTTTTCCCCACGCCGGTTGCAAGGGCGAAACACAGCGAGGGAAATTCGCGTTCGAAGTCCTCAACCGTAGGAAATTCACTCCGGATGGCATTCAGCACTACAGCAGGGTCGGCATGCTTCGATAGCTCAACGATATCGCATATACGCGCCAGAATCTCCACAGATTCGCGCTGTGGCTGGCGCAGACTCAAGCGATTGCTAACCGAATTGACTTGCTGGATTCCCATGATTATTCATCTTCTCCTGGGTCTTCTGGCACCATATCAAGCTGCATTTGTTTTTCGTCCTTACGCCTGCCGAAATTACGAGCGGGTGGTGTCTCAGTAGCGGGTTTGCCAAGGCTAGCTTCTTCTACCGCAGGTGCTTCCGGAAGATTCTTGATTTCAAGCGAGTAGTCATCGTGACCCCACTCGCATTTCTGGAGCACCGCTTTGGGAATCTTTTTCACTGTCAGATTCTCAAATGGGCTGACATCGCCACGGAACGCGCCGCAACAGATGAGGAGACTACGATCTGGCCCCACCTCGTCGCTGAGGCGAGTCAGCATATTCCGCGTCATGGTTTGGGTCGTTACATAAATAAAATCGGTCTCGGAGCTATGGCCATGCTGCCAATAGACTTCCGGGTCGGGCTGAAAAGTGAACCCCTCCAGTTTGCACATCGCCTCAGTTAATAATGCTGCATTGAATTCAGGATTAATAACCGGGTTACCCCATTCATCAACCACAATCAGTGATGGACCTAATCGGAAATAGCGAAACCCGCCGCCGCCTTTCCAGTCTACGATTTTGGTTACGCCGCCGGGGTCCTCGCCATCGATTACCTTTTTCATGCGGGGAATAATGTGAGTATGACAATGCTCGCCTAGTTCCACCATGATCCAGAGCCGGTTCATTTTATGTGCAACTGCACCGGTTGTGCCCGATCCAGCAAAAGAGTCAAGAACGAGGTCGTTGGGATTAGTGGCAATTTGCAGCACAACTTGAATAAGCTGTTCCGGTTTCGGCGTAGAGAAAACATCATGGCCAAAGAGCGCCATCATCTCTTTCATAGCAGCCTGGTTATGCCCTGCCAAAGTGTGCTTCCAAAGGGACATAGGCATCATCCCTTGGTTAATTTCAGAGAGGAAGTTTTTCAGAGCGGGAACACTATTAGTTCCTTTCGCGCCCCACCAGATGCGGCCCTCACTTTCATTTTTTTCATGTACCTCACGGGACATTGCCCAGACACGAGTGGGTTTCGGCCAGATTTCTTC
>JAJYVK010000152.1 GCA_021792075.1 Actinomycetes bacterium
ACCGGTTATACACGGAGCCGATACAAAGAGGCTTCGGGGACTTGCCCGTGATATCAGGGATCTTGCCGACCGTGCTCGTTCAAAGAGATTGACGGCTGACGATATTGTCGGTGGTACGTTCACCATTACAAATCCTGGACCCTTTGGGACCTTCATGACCGTCTCTATCATCAACCAGCCTCAGGTAGCTATTCTTTCCACGGATGGAGTCAAGAGGAAGCCGGTTGTCGTAACCCAAACGGACGGTTCAGAGTCGATTGCGATTCACTCAGTAGGGATAATGGCGCTGTCCTTCGACCACCGAGTGATCGACGGGGCATATGCAGCCGCCTTCCTTGCCCGCATAAAGGAGATTATCGAGACTTGGAACTGGGCGCAGGAGCTTTAGGAAGCCAATCTCAAATGGTGGGCCGTCATTCGATGGCCCACCACCATCTTCATGTTTTTCTTTCGTTGCCATTGATTCGGTGATCGCCCCTCTATAGGAGGCTAAAATGCTTCAGACTCGTTGGCTCGGGCGAGTGTCTTACTCTGATGCGCAGGCTCTTCAGCGGGCTTTGTTTGCAAATACGTCTGAGCAGTATCTTCTTCTTTTGGAACATCCCAGTGTCTATACGCTTGGTGTCAGGACCGACCTTAACAATATCTTGGTGGATCCGGCGACTGTGGGTGCAGAGATGGTCCGGGCGGATAGAGGCGGAGACGTGACGTATCACGGCCCCGGGCAACTGGTTGGATATCCGATACTGAATGTTCCAGACGAGGCCGATCGTACGCCTAAGTATGTTCACAAACTTGAACAGCTGATTGTGGATGTGTTGGCGGAGTTCGGGCTGACTAATGCAGGAAAACTGGATGGCTATCCGGGAGTCTGGATTGATCCTGAGGGCAGCAGTCCGAGAAAGATCTGCGCCATAGGAGTGAAGATAACCAGGAACAGGTCGATGCACGGCTTCGCATTGAATGTGAAGACGGATTTATCGATGTTCACTCACATCATTCCTTGCGGAATTCCTGATAAGCCGGTTACCTCCCTTGAAAGGGAAGGGGTCGATGTTCCGATGCAGGAGGTCGTCGAGGCATTCGCAAGGCACGGGGCCAAAGCCTTTGACGACGGAAGTTATCTGCACCAAAGTGTTGGATATCGTCGTCAGGACAGATCCACGTTCTCATCCAGTGCGGTGCAGGATTCGACGTTACCGGGAGGCGGGTCGGATGCTGAAAGTTCGACGAGGAGTAACCTGTCCAAGCGGATGGATAGAGCTGGCCTTAAGGCAGATACCTTCCTCAATATCAGCACCCGCAAGCCGGACTGGCTGCGCGCCAAGGCGAACATGGGTCCCGAATACCGCGAGGTGAAGCGGACCATGCGAAGGTTATCTCTTTCGACGGTATGCGAGGAGGCTGGGTGCCCCAATATTTACGAGTGTTGGGCGGATGGCACCGCAACATTTATGATCAACGGAGAGAACTGCACTCGTGCTTGCTCGTTCTGCTTGGTTAAAACTGATCATCCGGCTCCTTTGGATCCACTGGAGCCAACCAGGGTTGCCGAGGCTGTCAAGGAGATGGGCCTGGCTTTCGCCGTTGTCACGGCAGTTGCGAGAGATGATCTTGCTGATGGCGGTTCGGGTGCTTTTGCCTCCACCATAAACGAGATCAGAAGGATCTCGCCCGGCACTCGGGTCGAAGTACTGATCTCTGACTGCAAGGGTGACCCCGATAGCTTGAACAAGGTCTTTGGTGCAAGACCCGACGTTCTTAACCACAATCTGGAGACCGTGTCCAGGCTTCAAAATGTGGTGCGTCCGTCGGCGTCGTATGCCCGCTCGTTATCTGTCTTAGCGAGAGCAAAGGATGCCGGGCTTGTTACAAAGTCGAGTCTGATAGCTGGAATGGGAGAGACCAGGGATGAACTGATCGCGGCCCTGAGAGACCTGGCCTCCGTTGGCTGCGACATAGTGACAATCGGCCAATATTTGAGGCCGACAGAGAGACACTTTCCAGTTGCCAGGTGGATGACTCCGGAAGAGTTCGCCGAGCTGAGCGAGATAGGTGAAGCGTTTGGGATCGGGCATGTGGAGGCTTCTCCCATGGTACGGTCCTCCTATCACGCGAAATCGTCATTTACCTCGATTGCCAACTCCCTGTCGATGCTCAGGGTGTAACATCCGAGTTTCAGACGTTTCTTGGCTGACTACTAGGCGGATATGCAATGAGTGGACTCTCTTTAGGTGTCGAAGCGTTCTCCAAAGCCTACTTTTCCAGGTTGGAGAAGGTCTTGGAGCAGATGGATTTCCTTGGTTGTGATGCGCTGGTACTTTCTCTTGGCGCAGACCTCCCCTGGTTGATCGGCTATCAGGCAATGCCGTTGGAGAGGCTTACGGCGCTGGTGGTGAGAAAGCATGAACAACCGGTGTTGGTGGTAGCAGCTCTGGAGGAGCCGAGGGTTGCCAGACACGGAGATCTTTTCAGGGTCCGTTCATGGCAGGAGTATGAAGATCCGTACGAAATTGTGGCAAATGCCATCGATGGTTGCGACATGGTGGGGATCTCTGACCGAACTTGGGCTGTTTCTCTGCTCAATCTGCAAAGCAAGAGCGGTGCCACCTTTTTTCCAGCATCCCAAGTCACCAAAAGCTTGAGGAGCGTGAAGGACCCTGTCGAGCAGGCAATGCTAAAGGAGGCTTCCTGCAGAACAGACAGGGTGGCTCAGGCGATAGTAGATGGTGTCGTGAAGTTCGTGGGTCGCAGCGAGCGGGAGATCTCTATGGAGATCTCAGAGCGTTTGTTGGCTGAGGGATTGGAGAAGGTCAATTTTTCGATCGTTGGATCGGGGCCTCATTCTGCGTCCCCGCATCATGAGCCCGGAAAGAGAGTTGTGGGCCCGAGTGAGGCGGTCGTGTGTGATTTCGGCGGAGAGTTCAGGCTAGATGGATCCGCGGGATACTGCTCAGATATAACTCGCACGGTTGTGACCGGAGAGATGCCTGGGAGGTTTGTTGAACTCTACTCGATCCTCAAGACTGCTCAAAAGCGCCAGGTAGAGTCGGTTCGGGCCGGAGCCACATTCGAGAGCGTCGACAGTGTCGGCCGATCCTATCTGGAGGAGTTTGGCTATGACCAGTATTTCATTCATCGTACCGGGCATGGGATTGGCATTGAGGAGCATGAGGAGCCCTATGTGGTCGACGGTAACACAGATCTGATCGCAAGTGGAAACGCATTTTCGATTGAGCCCGGGATTTACATTCCAAACCTATATGGTGCACGCATCGAGGACATTGTCATCGCTACCGAAACAGGGTGTGAGCTCTTGAACAATGTTGACAGGTCGCTCTGCCAAGTCGAGTGAAAGCCGTCTAAGCGATAAAGTATTTCGCCTGAGGGTGGTGGCAGATGATCGCCGAGGTCGTCTGCTCAGGGTGCAGTTGAAACCCTTCGCTCACTTCAACGCCAATCCGGCCGGCTTCAAGTAGTTTCGCTACGGTCGCATTGTCTTCCAGGTTCGGGCAGGCGGGATACCCCCATGAATAGCGTCCCCCTCTGTATTGTTGCCTGAACAATCCAGTCAGAGTCGGTCCGTCTTCGTCGACGAATCCCCATTCAGTTCGAATCCTGTGGTGCCAGTACTCTGCTAAGGCTTCCGTCATCTCGACGCTCAAGCCATGCAGGAGCAGGTATTTCTGATACTGGTTCTCTGCGAAGTATCTTGCGGTTACCTCGGAGGCCTTGTGACCCATCGTCACGATGTGAAAGGCAGCGTAGTCTGTATCGGGGGAGTCGACGGGCCGGAAGAAATCTGAGATGCACAGATACGGCTCTTTCTTCTGTCTTGGAAAGGTGAACCTGGATATCTCTTTTCGCCGCTCGACATCCGCGAAGACCACGAGGTCGTTCTCCAAGGAGCCGACCGGATAGTAGCCGTAGACCACTTGAGGAATGAGAAGCTGCTCTGCCTTGGCTTTGTTGAACTGTTCACGCAGAACTGGGCGGATCCTCTCTTTGAATTCTGGGTCAGGCTCTCCTGAATTTGGCCTGAATCCCCACTGGTTTCTGAACAATGCGGTCTCATTGAGATACTCAACAATGGAGTCGAGTGAAATTCCCTTCACCACCTCCGATCCGATGAACGGGGGAACGAAGATCCTGTTGTCGGTTGCTACCTCTGGTGATCTCATGGGCGGTTTTTGGCCCGGCTCGAGTTCACTGTCCCGTTCGGACCTCTTCTTTGGCAGTTTGCGCTCAGAGATGGTCCGGCCAAAATCAGGATCTTCGAGCCCTTTCTCCTTGAGTTCGATGAGACGATCCATCGTTCGCAAACCTTCAAAGGCATCTTTGCCGTAGAAGAGCCGTCCTTTGTAGACCTGTCTCAGGTCCTTTTCTACGTAGGTCCGCGTCAGGGCGGCACCTCCCAGGATGACTGGTATGTTTTCGAGACCCCTTGCATTGAGTTCCTGAAGGTTTTCTCGCATTATCAGGGTCGATTTCACAAGCAAGCCGCTCATGCCTATCGCATCCGCCTGCGCTTCGATCGCCTTTTGAATCATCTCGCCGACTGAAACCTTGATCCCAAGATTGAATACCCGGTAGCCGTTGTTTGTAAAGATGATATCAACAAGATTCTTTCCAATATCATGGACGTCACCCTTTACGGTAGCGAGAACGACCGTCCCCTTGGATCCGATATCTTTCTTTTCCATGTAGGGTTCGAGATGGTTTACAGCGGTTTTCATCGTCTCTGCGCTCGATAACACGAACGGTAGCTGCATTTGGCCGCTTCCGAAGAGGTCTCCAACGGTCCTCATGCCGTCGAGTAAGAAGCTATTAATGATCTCAAGGGCCCCGTAGCCGTCTTCGAGTGCTTGGTTGAGGTCACTTTCCAGTCCAGTCCGGTTTCCATCGATGATTCTCCGAGTGAGTCGTTCCCCGATTTCAAGAGTTGAGAGATCCACAGCTTCCTGCGAGGTGATCTCAACTCCCTCAAAAATCCTTATCAGCTCATTGAGAGGGTCGTAGTCGGAAGTTCTCCGGTCGTAGATCAGGTCGAGGCATACCTTTTTTTGATCCTCCGGGATCTTTGCCAAAGGAATGATGCGCGCGGGATGGGCAATTGCAGCATCCAGGCCGGCTTTTATGCACTCATCTAAGAAGACCGAGTTCAGCACATGTCTTGCAGCTGGATTGAGACCGAAGGAGGTATTGGAAAGGCCAAGAACGGTGAAGACCCCCGGCAGTTCACGCTTTATTGCCCTGATTGCATCGATAGTCTCGATT
>JAJYVK010000153.1 GCA_021792075.1 Actinomycetes bacterium
CTCGATGGTTGCTGAGGCCAAGAGAAACAGAGGTGCGTTTCGTCTGATATATGGCGGCTCTCCACTCGAAGCCATGGCGCTGGTACAGGAGCTCCCCAAGGCTGATATTAGGAAAGTTCGCTCGGTGTCACGACATAACCCAGAGCATCGTGACTCCTTGAATATGATCGATGCCGCTCTGGTGGAGTCGCGGGACCACCGTTGCGGACCAGAGCGAGTGCCTGTTGTGAGCGAAAAGCGTCGCAGAACTCTCAAAGTCAGGGAATGTCTTTCTCTAGAGAAATTCATTATTCCAACGACGACCGGCCCCCACAGTCTTCACGATGTCGGAGAAGGCCTCAAGTTCCAAATCGAGCTAAGGAGATGGGGATATGTGCCGGCTGTGCCCAGGATCAAGACCTTCCTCAGGCATTCCGCAAGGTGGCTCCAGGGGTGCTGGCCGCTTGCAACGAGAAACGTTGCGAAACGTGTGAAACCGCTGTTCTTGACGGCAAGCCGGATCATGGGTTTTCTAGCATTACCGCTTTCGAGCGGAGGCATGCTCGGCAATGACGATTTTCGCGGGTGGGTAAGGCGTAATTGCTCGCGTTGGACGTGTGGACGAATTTGGCGTGGCGTATTGGTTAGGGGGTCATATTGAGGTATCGCGTACTGGGAGAGTAATCGAATTCGATGGACAGTTTCGGAGAGCTTTACATCCGTGAATACTGAAAATCGAAATGATTTATGGCAGCTGAAACTAATGAAGTCTACGATCGTGGCCTGAGAGCGAGGTGCTCAATGAAGAGCCACGGGAGATGGGGGAAAAGTGGAAGAAGAGCAAATCGAACAAGGAATGTCACGCCGAACCCTGTTGAAGGGAATTGTCGGTGGCGCGGCGGTTCTTGCCGGCGGCGGGATCTTGGCAGCGTGTGGGACATCCGCTTTGAAAGGAAGTGGAACAAGCACAAACACCAAGGACATTTTGATTGGGTATGTAAGTCCGCAAACTGGCAGTTTGGCGGGTTTTGCAACTCCAGACAACTACATACTAGGCCTTATCAGGGCGTCGGCTCCATTCAAAAAGGGAGTTACAAAAGGTGGCACCACTTATCATTTCCAAATTATCGAAGCTGATAGCCAGTCTGATCCCAACCGAGCTTCGCAGGTGGCAAAGAACTTGATTCTTCAGAATCACGTGGACATGATCGTCACCAGCTCAGCACCGGAGACTGCAAACCCAGTTGCCGATGTTTGTGAGGCTCAAGGTGTTCCATGTGTAGCAACCGTCGTGCCGTGGGAATCCTGGTACTTTGGCAGAGGTGCGAAACCCGGTTCAACTTTCACCTACACGACGATGTTCTTTTTTGGACTTAAGGAGTTCGCTGGAACCTTCATACCAATGTGGAATAGGATTCAGAGTCAGACCAATGCCAACAAGGTAGTCGGGGCAATGTGGCCAAATGACGCAGACGGTACCGCCTTCAGGCAGGGCTGGCCTCCATACATCAAGCAAGCTGGCTACACTCTCGTGGACGGTGGCGCATACCAGGATGGTCAGACCGATTACACGTCCATGATATCGCAGTTCAAAGCGAGTAACGCTGACTTTTATGTAAATGGGCCTATACCGCCCGACTTCAATGTTTTCTAAAAGCAGGCCAACCAGCAGGGTTACAAGCCCAAGCTGGCAACTGTCGCCAAGGTGCTTCTGTTCCCTGCCGACACGGTCGCCCTTGGGTCATTGGTCAACAACATTGCAACTGACGCTTGGTGGACTCCATATAGCCCATACAGGTCATCGCTGGATGGTCTGACCGCGAAAGCGTTAGCGGACGGGTTCCAGACCTCTTCTGGAAACCAGTGGACCCAAGCGTTAGGTTCTACCTACGCTTTGTTCGAGGTGGCATATCAGGCATTTGCCCATGCAAGTGATCCGCACGATGCGAAGGAGGTGGCCAGTCAGCTGCGAACCATGAATATCCAATCCATGTGCGGACCCTTGAATTTTGCTGGAGGTCCAGTTCCAGGCGTCGCAATCATAGAGCCGGTTGGCGTTCAGTGGAAGAAGGGCACACAGTACCCGTGGTCCCAGTATGTCGTCGACAACACGTTGAACCCGGAAGTCCCCATAAATGGAACGCTGGAACCTACGTACACGTAATGGAAAACACACCCTTACTTGAATTGGTTGGAATTGTAAAGCGGTTCAATAAAGTCAGCGTCGCTGAGGGCCTCGCCTTCAGCGTCGCTGAGGGCGAGGCAGTTGGCATTGTCGGCCCGAATGGAGCAGGTAAGACGAGTCTCTTTGGCGTGATCAGTGGTGAACTGCGCCAAGATGCTGGGGAAGTCCGTCTAGGGGGTGAACTTTTAAACAAACGTGATTCTGCGGACAGGTGCAGAATGGGAATCGGCAGGACACATCAGATACCGCGCCCTTTTCAACAAATGACCGTCTTTGAAAACGTGCTGGTGGCGGCGCATCAGGGAGCTGGATTAAAGGGTCGGTCAGCAAGCGATCTCGCAGCCTCTGTTCTGTACGAAACGGGCTTGTACGACGTTGCCAACCGGCTGGCCGGCCGGCTGGGGTTGTTGCACCGGAAACGGCTTGAGCTTGCCAGGGCTCTTGCAACCAAGCCCAGGATTTTATTGTTGGATGAGGTGGCCGGAGGGTTGACCGATCCAGAGGTAAATGAGCTGATAACAATTGTGCTCAACGCCCGGAAAACAGGAATGGCAGTTATCTGGATAGAACATGCGGTGCGAGCCCTTGTTGAGACGGTTGACCGGCTGATCTGCATCGCCGGTGGATTGATTATTGGCGATGGGAAACCGGCTCAGGTCCTGGCAATGTCCGACGTAAAGGAGTTATTCCTTGGTACCGAACCAGGAGAAGAGGGTGCTCTCCATCTCGAGCATTACACATCTCATCGCCAGTCCGATAATTCAGAGAATCGACAGGGGTCATGATGAGCACGGACAACGGCAGACCTCTGCTAGAAGTAGAAGATCTGACCGTGAATTATGGCCAGCTGACCGCCCTTGACGGGGTGAGCTTCGCGGTCGAGGAGTCGAGCATATTCGCCGTGATCGGTGCGAATGGCGCGGGAAAGTCTACGCTCATGCGTACTGTGGCAGGACTCCACCGGCCAGTTAAGGGAAGAATTTTCCTGGATGGAGCTGATGTTACTTCAGTGCCGGCCCACCTGAGGGTGGAGAGGGGGATTGCCCTTGTCCCGGAGGGCAGGCGGCTCTTCTCATCTTTGAGTGTCGAGGAGAACCTTCTCACCGGCTCCTATAGAGCAAGGAAGGGTCCGTGGACATTGGCAAGGATATACGAGATGTTTCCATGGATGCCTTCACGCAGGACACAACGGGCTTCACTTTTGTCAGGCGGCGAGCAACAGGCGGTTGCAATCAGCAGGGCGCTGTTATCGAATCCCAAGCTTCTTCTGATTGACGAGTTGTCTTTAGGTCTTGCTCCAATTGTTGTCCGCAGCATATACAGCTCCTTCAACGCCCTTCTTGAGTCCGGCCTTACTGTGCTGCTTGTGGAGCAGGACGTTTCGCAGGCGCGTTCCATCGCTTCACATATTCATTGTCTTTTGGAGGGCAGAACGACACTTTTTGGCGGCCCGCGAGATTTTAGCGCTTCGGAGATCGAAGCAGCATATTTTGGCATAGCAAAACCGGACTTAGAATTGGGGACTACGTGAGCTGGGTCAATGCTCTAATCCAAGGCATCTTCTTAGGTGGATTATTTGTGCTATTTGCCGCGGGGCTATCGCTGCTCTTCGGTGTTATGGAAGTTATAAATCTTGCACACGGGGATATCGCTGTTGCTGCAGGATATCTGGCGGTCGTTCTCATTCCAATTCTTCACATTCCGGCAATCTGGATATTTATAGTAGTTGTGCCGATCTTTGTGGTAATCGGCTATCTCGTGCAACGGCTGCTATTTCAGCCAAGTCTGAAATCTGGATCCCTGACAACCTTGCTGGTCACCTTCGGACTCTCGGTGATAATTGAAAACCTTCTCCTGGAAGGTTTCTCCGCAAATAGCCATTCACTTTCTATCGGCCGACTGGGGTCAGGCGCTTTCAGGATCACCAGCCAATTGTCGATTTCATATCTCTCAGTGACAATTCTCCTTGTAGCGATTGCGACAATTGTACTTATTCAACTTGGACTTTCAAGGACAAAGACCGGGCGGATCATACGCGCGGTTGCCGATGACCGAGAGGCGGCTCAACTTATTGGTGCAGACTACAAACATGTGTTTGGAATCGCCGCGGGAGTGGCCTTCGCGACAGTGGCGCTTGCAGGACTCGCCTTGTCGATGTACTCGCAGATCACACCCTCGGCAGGCCCAACTTATCTGATCTACGGGTTTGAGGCCGTGGTAATCGGCGGACTCGGATCGCTCTGGGGTACCTTGGCAGGCGGTATCGTGCTGGGAGTGGCAGCCACTATTGGACTCGTCGCGAGCGCCAATTTTGGAGCACTCGCCCCACATCTGGTCTTTCTTGCGATTCTCGCAATTCGGCCGCAGGGCTTCTTCCCAAAGAAGGCACTGGCATGAGCAGTAACCTTGGCGTGGTGACTCGATCCCAATATTCGGGATACTACCTGGGCATCGTTGGCCTTGTCGCAGTGGTAGCATTGGCCGCTCTGCCTTACCTGGTGGCGCAGGGGTTTACCAATACCCTGGTAAACCTGTTCATTCTGTTGACGCTTGCAAACATGTGGAATGTCTTGGCGGGTTATGGCGGACTCGTATCGGTCGGGCAACAGGCGTTTATCGGCGTAGGGGCGTATACCGTGCTTCTGATGGCTCAGCACGGCGTTGAGCCGTTTTTGGCAATTCCCGTCGCAATGGTCGTCGGGGCGGTATTCGCGGTTCCAGTTTCTTGGTTCCTGTTTCGTCTCACCGGAGGCTATTTCGCAATTGCCACATGGGTAGTTGCGGTTATTGCGGGGATTGTCATAACCGGGATTCCATCGCTGGGTGGTGGGACCGGAGCCTCGCTGCCAGGCCTGCAGTCTATGAACTCTGTTCTGCTGGGCGCATTCACATACTGGGCCAGCCTTGCAGTGGTACTTGTGTCTCTTATCGGTGTGTATCTGCTGTTGCGCAGTCGTCTGGGACTTGCCTTGACCGCTGTGAGAGATAACGAAATAGGTGCCAGAAGCATAGGCGTCAAGGTGACCCGGGCTAAGCGGATCGTCTATCTGATCTCTGCAGCCGGCTGCGCCGGCGCAGGCGCTCTAATAGCGATTAGTCAGCTCAATGT
>JAJYVK010000154.1 GCA_021792075.1 Actinomycetes bacterium
GAAATTCGGTCTGCATCGATCTTTCGAACCATGTACCTGGGGCTAGCCTCTTCAGAGCTAATCCCCGACTGTCCCGCCTCCGGCTTGCGAATGCCTTCACCGAGCTCACCCGACCAGTGGACTATCCCTTCGTAATCTTTCGAGCCCTGAGGGGAAGTCGCCCTCATCCAGCCGGACGTAAGCTCGTCGTCACCCACACGCCAGTCTTCCCATGGAAGCCGCTTGGGAGTACCATCGTTGTTTACGACAAGCTCCTTTTTGGTATAGATCGCCTCCCGCCGCGAGGTGAAAGAGAACTCGAGGATCTTCGACTCCGTTATCGCTTCGGTTGGGCACGCCTCCACACAGAGGTCACAGTGGATGCAGCGGAGAAAGTTGATCTCATAGACGTATCCGTAGCGCTCGCCGGGAGAGACCGGCGCATCCAGAGGGTTGTCTTTCCCCCGCACGTAGATACATCCAACTGGGCACACTCCTGCACAGAGTTCGCAGCCAATGCACTTCTCGCTGCCATCTTCGTATCTATTGAGCACATGGCGGCCGTGAAAGCGTGGAGGCTTCTTCCGTTTCTCCTCTGGGTACTGTTTGGTGACCCGAGGCTGAACGACCTGTTCAATTGTGACTTTGAAGCCTTTCAGAGCATCAAACATAGCCATCTAATCCACCCCCTTCGTCCCTACCGAACGATTTCGGCCAAGACGGACCTGATCGCTGAGATTTCCAATTCCGCTGGCCCGTGCCAGAAGACCGCCCAAAATAAGGACGAGTACGAATATCCCGAAACCCAGATAGCTCGATACCTGCATTCCGGCGATGATCAAGAACCAGGCGAGCGACGCCGGAATAAGGACCTTCCATCCGAGTGTCATCAGCTGGTCGTAGCGCAGACGCGGGAGGGCAGCTCGAACCCATACATAGAAGTACAGAAACACCCCTGTCTTGATGAGAAACCAGATTATCGGCCAGATCCAGCTCGGGCCTACGATGTCCGGACCCGACGCACCGCCGAAGAAAAGAGTCACTATAACTGCGGACATGGTTACCGTGTTCATGAACTCCGCAAGGAAAAAGAGGGCGAAGCGCAGTGAAGAGTACTCGGTGTGAAATCCTCCGACCAGTTCCGACTCCGCCTCTACCAGGTCGAATGGAGGGCGGTTCATCTCTGCGGTTATCGCCACCAAAAAGATGAGAAACGGCACGATTCCCAAACGAATCAGGTTCCACCTTGGAATGAAGCCGAGATAGGTACCTATCTGCGAGGTGACTATATCCCTCGTGGAGAGTGAGCCGGTTATCAGCACGACCGCCGCGATAGACAGCCCCATGGCCGCCTCATAGGAGATCATCTGGGCGGTTGCCCTGACGGCTCCAAGCAGAGGATACTTGGATCCTGAACCCCACCCAGCCAGCGTCACGCCGTATACCGAAATGGACGACATCACCAACAGGAAGAGAATCCCCATCGGAGGATCGGCGACCTGAAGCTCGGTGGTGTGACCGAATATATGGACCACCCCGCCGACTGGCACGATTGCAAAGACGAGAAACGCTGGAATAACCGAAAGGTAGGGAGCCAGTTTGAAAACGGCCCGGTCGGCTGAATCCGGCACAAGGTCCTCTTTGAAGAAGAGCTTCATCCCGTCCGCGAGAGTCTGAAGGATCCCAAACGGACCAGCCCTATTCGGTCCAATCCGGTTCTGCATGTCTGAGAGAACCTTGCGTTCGAACCAGATCATCAGCAACACGCTCACAAGCAGGACGGCAAAGGCAACAACCACCTTGAGAAGGACGATCAGGATTACCGCCAGGGTAACGCCATGTAAGAATAGCGGGTCAGATCCCATTACGCACGCTCCACCTTGACATAGTTGACTGTCTCATCGGCACGGACCGGCGAGAACCCGGAGATGAAAAATGATCCGCGTACAATTTCAACGGCCCCGTTGCGCACGGAATCCTCTACTTCCACCTCGAACACCGCCCCGCCGCCTGCCTTGTCAGAGACACGAACAGAACCGCCCTTTTCGACTCCAAGTTCTTTTGCGGTCCTGGGGGAGACTCGGCACTTCGCCTCCACTATCAGGCGTGAAAGGTGTGGGCTGTTTTTGAGATGCTCGCCTTGGGAGTAGAGCTTGCGGGAGTATTCAAGCGCCAGATGGCCGGTCGGTTGAACCGAGGCAAGCGGCCAAATCGGCGCGCCTAACACTTTGGTGGACAGAGATTGCGGTGTTCCGGTGACATCCTCATCTGTCTCTTCGTTTTCCTCGTCCTCAACATAGGCCGTCTTCGAGGACGCAAGACCTTGATTCCAGACCGAGGCGATGCCGGGAGTGGAGACCTGATCGAGCAGAGCTTTCGGCCTGATCGCTACGGCTGTCGCTGAAATTGGCACCACCATCCCGTCAACGGTTGCCGTCTTTGTCAAACGATGAAAAGACAGGCCCCAGTGGACGGGCGATACTTGTGCGATTTCATCCAATATCTCTGCCGGAGACCCGAACCCGAGATCCTCACCCAGCTCGAGCGCGATCTCACTGGCAATTGTCCAGTCGGACCGGCAGACACCTGGAGGCGTCACCTTCTGGTTGAGTGTGAAGACGCGGCTCTCAAGATTAGTAGTTGTGCCAGACTTCTCCGCAAAGGCGGCAGCCGGCAACACAATATCGGCTTTCTCGCTTGTTGCACTCAAGAAAGTATCCACGCTCACAACGAAGCCGACCCTGTCGAGAGCGGCATTCGCCAGCTCCGTATCGATGAAGTCCTGCCTCGGGTCCGATCCGACGATGAACGCTATATCAAGCTCGCCCTGGAGAGCTCCCTTGAGCATCTCCTTGACTCCCTTGCCTACTTGGGAAGGCAGAACAGCCCATTTTTGGCGAAGCGTCGGCGAGGCGTTCTCAAGACGAATTCTTCCCGGCAACAGCCCTGGCGCACCACCAAGATCTGTGCTCCCGCTGAAGTTGGAAGATCTGAGAGTTATAAGGAACTTGGCCTTCGGAAGCGCACGGGAAAGCTCTACCGCAAATGCTTCGACAACCGACTGGTCCCAGGCAAGATTTTCTCGGCCAAGCAGCACTACAAGCCCCTCGCCGTCAGAGCCAACTCCTTGTTTTGAAAGGACCGCCGCTATCTCAGCAAACTTCGAGCCCTCATGGAGCAAACCCTTCGCTAGCAGTTGAAGCTGGTCGACGGTCACAGTAGCCGACACCTCGCTCAGCTTGTCAAGCGATGTTGCTCTGGTCCCTATTGTGACCATCTTGGTCTTACCGGACCTGACAGCATCCCTGAGCCGGAGGAAGAGCACCGGTATCTCCTCTTTGATATCACCGGTGAACGCTAGAACCGCCTTAGCAGACATGGCCTCGTTTATCGTGGCCCGCGGAAGACTGGCAATAACCTCGCCCCTTAGGCCGTCGCCCAGCTGAGAGTCGACGGAGTCCGTGCCGATGACACCTTTGGCCAACTTGACCCACGCGTAGACATCCTCATTTGTCAGCCTCGAACCCAGAATGAAGCCGATTCGGCCAGCGTTGCCTGCTCCCCTGGCCTCGGAAATCTTTGAACCTATAAGAGAAAGCGCACTGGCCCAGGTGGTCTCCACGAGCTCGTCGCCCTTGCGTATCAAGGGAGCCGTCAGCCTCTCTGGAGAGTTGATCGCCTCGAACCCAAATCTTCCCTTGTCACAGAGCCAGCCGTGATTGACCGAGTCCGAATCCAGGCCCAGATATCTCGTGACCTCATTTTGCGATGACTGAACCATCATCCGGCAACCCATGGAGCAGGTGGTGCAGCTCGACTCGACCTGGGAAAGATCCCATGGACGTGCCTTGAACCTGTAAGGTGTAGCTGTCAGGGCTCCAACGGGACAGATCTGAACAGTGTTGCCTGAAAAATAAGACGAGAACGGCCTTTCTGGAAAAACATTGACCTCGGTGTGGTCACCTCGCCCGAAAAATTCGATCAGCGCATCGCCGGCAACCAAATCTGCGAATCTAGTGCATCGATCACACTGAATGCACCGCTCTCGGTCGAGGTAAACCAGCTCAGAGATGGCGATCGGCTTCTCCCAGTGCCGTTTCTCCTCGATGAAACGGCTCTCCCCAGGCCCGTATGCCAGCGTCTGATCTTGGAGTGGGCATTCACCGCCCTTGTCGCAGGTGGGACAGTCCAGCGGGTGGTTTATCAGAAGAAACTCGAGGACTCCATCCTGGGCCTTTTTAACCTTTTCCGATTCGGTGACGACCTCCATGCCCTCGTTTACTGGGAGATAACAGGAAGGCTGGAGCGTGAAGCCTCTCGGCCCCTTGACCTCCACCAGACACATTCGGCACATACCCACCTGCGGCAGCCGGTTGTGAAAACAGAAGCGAGGAATGAAGACTCCTGCCTTCTCCGCCGCCTCGATGAGGAGTTCTCCACTCTTGGCTTGGATCTCCCTACCGTCGATGGAAATCGTTATCAAATTCTGAGAAACATCAGTGGACAAAAGGACACCCTTCTTCCTTAATGTGGACCATGAACTCATCCCGAAACATCTTGATTGCGCTAACCACAGATGAGGGGATTGACGGGCCCAACACACAAATTGTCGTCTGCTGTGGCGGCCAGGTGAGGCCGGGAGCGATGTTGTCGCATGCGTCCAGAACAAGATCCAGATCGGTCTCGGTGCCCGAGCCCAGTTCGAGCCTGTGCATTATCTTCTCGATCCAGCCCGACCCTTCACGGCAAGGGGTGCACTGGCCACAGGACTCTCTGTAGAAAAACTTCGTGATACGCCAGGCCGCTCGCACCGCGCAGGATTGGTCGTCAAGAACGATGATGGAACCCGATCCAAGCATCGAGCCTGCCTGGGCAACCTCGTCCTGTCCCAGCGGAAGATCTAGGTTCTCGGGTCCGAACCACGGGGCGGACACACCGCCCGGAATGAAGGCCTTCACGCTCCGGCCTTCCCTCAAGCCGCCTCCCAGCTCAGGATCGAAGATTAGGTCCCTGAATGTCTTGGAGGTCATCTCGAGTTCGTAATTCCCTGGTCGTAGAACATCCCCCGAAAGTGCAAAGAGCCTCGTGCCGGTGGAGCGCCCCTTGCCCAAAGCGGCGAACGCCTTGCCGCCATTGGCGACGATCCACGGAATGTTCGACATGGTCTCGACGTTGTTGACAATCGTTGGCGCGCCATAAAGTCCGATGACCGCCGGAAAGTATGGGGGCTTGATCCGTGGATAGCCGCGCTTACCCTCCAAGGACTCAATCAGCGCCGT
>JAJYVK010000155.1 GCA_021792075.1 Actinomycetes bacterium
GAAGGGGACTGCAGAGATCTTGAAACCAAGTCCAACCAGAATGAACCCCATCCCCGCCAGCAATACTCCGTTCGACGACAGCAGGTTGTTTGCGAGGAAAGTAAATATCTGGCCAAGGTTGGTCGATCCGGTGGCGCCGTATACCAGAGCCACTCCGTACAGAAATACAGCCGAAGAAAACCCTCCGAGCATGAAGTACTTGATGGAGGACTCGCGCCCCCTGTCGCTCCCCGATTCGATCGCTACCAGGACATACAAAGAAATGGAGAGTATCTCGAGCCCTAGGAACAATACGATCAGAT
This sequence comes from Actinomycetes bacterium, assembly GCA_021792075.1. Classification (GTDB taxonomy): domain Bacteria; phylum Actinomycetota; class Acidimicrobiia; order Acidimicrobiales; family Acidimicrobiaceae; genus SCQM01. Next base: position 303 of record JAJYVK010000155.1, read on the forward strand.
CCAGTGCCGAGGCCATAAGCATGGCGCCGGAGGTCGAAAGAAGCACAAGAGTGATGAACTCAGGAATCCTACCCTTATTGAGGTTCATTAGGTCCTGTCCGAGAAGTATGGTGAGCAGAGCCACTATCGAGAACAGGACGTAGAAGAAGATCGCATACTTGTCCAGCGCCACCGCTCCAGAAAGGACGGCCTTGTTCGCAGCTGGGCTGCCGGACTTGAAGGCCAGATAGACCGAATCCACCAGGCTGACAATGGCGACGATAGACCCGATCGCAACTGAAGCCGCCTTCGACAGATGCTTCGCCACCAGCGAACTGACGAGCAGGACGAGAATCGCACCGACGATCATGATCAGCTCCGGCGCAATCGCGGAGTATTCAATCGGCGGCAACTTGATTGGCGTTGATGATGCAACCGTGGCTAAGAGAGACGACATCGACCTAACCCTTTGACTGAGCGCTGTAATTGGCGGAAGAAGGATAGCTTGGAGCGTGCGCCACCTTTGTGACGAGAGCATTCACAGTTGGATTGACCCGGTCCAGCATTGGCTTTGGATATACGCCCAGGAAAATAATCAGTGCGACCAGAGGAATCACCAAAGCAAGCTCAGCCTTGGTGATCTCCCTGAAGCCCTCCCTGGCAACCTCCGCCGACTGTTTTCCATGGAAGATTCTCTGGTAGGCCCACAGCATATAAATGGCGCTCAGCACGACGCCGCTAGCGCCTACAATGGCCCACCACCTGTGAGAGATGAAGGCACCCAACAAAATCAGGAACTCTCCCACAAAACCGCTCAATCCCGGCAATCCCACCGAGGCCATGACGACGATTGTCGCAATTCCTGCCATCAGGGGAGCGGCCTTTTGAAGCCCTCCCAACCCTTCGAACCCCATGCGCTTGCGCCTCTCATAGATGAAGCCAATGACCAGGAGCAGGGCTGCGGTGTAAATTCCGTGATTGAACATCTGGATCACCGCGCCGCTAAGACCCTGAGGAGTCAACGCAAACAGGCCGAGAACTATGAATCCGACATGGGAGATCGAGGAAAAGGCGACGAAGCGCCGCATGTTAGATGAGGTTGCCGCAACGATTGCGCCGTAGATGATTCCTGCCACACCGAGCGTCAGAAGAAGAGGGGCCAGTATGTGTGCGGCCCGCGGGAAAAGCTCGAGGTCGAAACGGATCATTCCGTAGATGCCAAGCTTCGCCATCACGGACGCGATTATCACCACCGGACCGAGGGGCGACTCTCCGTAGGTATCTGGCGACCAGGTATGTAGTGGGAAAAGCGGCGCCTTTATCCCAAATGCCACTGTGAATGCGATCAGCAGCCACTCCTGGGCCGTATCGGACAGGTGGGTAGAGTTAGCGAGGGTGACCAGATCGAAAGTGGTATGGCCTGTCTGCGCCTGGTGGATGAAGACAAGTGCCAGGATTCCAACAAGGAGAAAGGCCGATCCGAAGAAGGTGTAAACAAAAAACTTCACTGCAGCAAAGCCCGCCCTGCTATAACCCCATCTAGCGATCAAAAAGTACGAAGGAATCAGGGTCAGCTCGAAAAGAAGAAAAAAGCCAAAAAGGTCAAGCGAAAGAAAGCTGCCTATCAGCGAAGCTTCGAGCAAGAGCATCCATGCTCCGTATGAGCCAACAGACCGGCTCTCCTTGGAGCTGTAAAGAGCGATGGGGAACAAGATCGCCGTCAGAACAACGAGGAAAAGAGAGATTCCGTCCACACCGAGCTTCCACGATATTCCGAATGCCGGAACCCAGGAGATGCTTGACACCCCTTGAAAGCCGGTGGCGCTCGTATTGAACTGCACCAGCACGATGACTGCGAGCACAAAGTCCAGCAAGGCTACAACCTTGGCAACTGAGAGGGCTGCCTTTTTAGAACCGATCAGTGCCACGATTATTGCGCCCACGACCGGGACAAAGACCAGAAGGTTCAGTAATGTACTCAAGTCAACGCCTTCCCAAGATAAACCCGTTCACGAACCCGATTTGCATTTATGCACCCGCCCTAGTCACAAAGTAACCAAGGATGACAAGAGCACCAATGCTGATATAGAGGGCGTAGTTGCGGATATATCCGCTCTGAACCTTTCGGACGTATTTGCCCAAGAGGCCCACCAGGGAAGCCACCGACATGGTCGCCCCATCCACCACCTTCACCTCTATGACGTCGGTAAAAAACTGCGACATTCGCGTCGAAGACCGCGCAATCACCCGATCGTAGAAACCGTCAATGCCCCATCCAGCCGCCAGAAATGCTGGCTCTACCGCAGGGCGGGAAGAACTCTTGACCCACAAAGACCAGGCAAATCCAATGCCTATAAGGGCGAAGACCCCATCGGCAGCACCAAGTGCAAATCTTGCAGAACTCGATATCGTCGATTGGGCAAGTGCATTACCGAAGACCGGGGTTAGCCAGTTCTCCAAGAACCTGAACTTGTCCGATATCGGAAGATTTAGCGCCCCACCGATTACTGAGAGGGTAGCCAAAACATAGAGCGGGATAAGCATGACTTTCGGCGATTCATGCACCTTTACTGTAGGATCGAAGCGACGCTGGCCGAAGAAGACCAGGTAGACTTCACGACCCATGTAGTAAGCAGTGAGAATAGCGGTGAGCGCACCGATCACCCAGAGAATCACTGAACTCTGGTAAGCTCCGGCGAGAACGTCTCCCTTCGACCAAAAACCCGAAAACGGTGGCAACCCGGCTATCGAGAGCCAGGCCAAAATGAAGGTAACTGCGGTTGCCGGCATCAATTTCCCGAGTGCACCCATCCTCTTGATGTTCTGCTCGTCGTGCATGCCGTGGATGACTGACCCAGCGCCAAGGAAGAGCAACGCCTTGTAGAAGGCATGGGTAACCATCAAAAAGATGGCGGCTACATACTGACCGGTCCCGATGCCCAGAAACATGTAACCGAGCTGGGAGACGGTGGAGTATGCAAGCACCTTTTTGATGTCTGTTTGCGAGGTGGCCGCCATCGCGGCAACAAACGCAGTTATCACGCCGACGTAAGCTATCAGCGTGCCAACCCCTGCGGTAAGGTGCAGAATCGGCGAGACGCGGGCCATCAGATAGACACCCGCCGTCACCATGGTCGCCGCATGTATAAGGGCGGAGACCGGAGTTGGACCTTCCATTGCGTCAACCAGCCACACGAAAAGTGGCAGCTGCGCAGATTTTCCAACGGCGCCAACGAAAAACAGGATCGCTATCGCTATAACGGTGGTGTGGCTCAACTGGCCAACCGATCCGAAAACCTTTCCATAGGAGAGAGAGCCAAGATTGGTAAAAAGAAGGAACATGGCTGTGAGGTATCCGAAATCGCCGATCCTATTAACGATGAATGCCTTCTTGCCGGCTGCAGCAGCAGTCGGCCTCTCGAACCAAAATGCGATCAGCCAGTACGAGGTCGCCCCGACACCTTCCCACCCGAGAAATGTAAAGACGAAGTTGTCCGAGAGAACCAGCACCAGCATGGCAAAAACGAAAAGGTTGAGATATACGAAAAAGCTGCTGAAGCGTTCATCATGACCCATGTACCCGATCGAATAGACGTGAATCAACGCCGAGATCCCAGTTACGAACAGGATCATGGTGATCGAAAGCGGATCAAGGTAAGCACCCACGTTCAAATGGAGGTTGCCCGAAGAGATCCAGTTGAATAAGGTAAAGTCGTAAACCCGCTGGCCCGACGGCTTTCCCAGAAGTCCGAGCCACGCCACGACCGCTAGAGCAAAGGAGGCCACGACCACAAGGCTGGCAATCACACCGGCAAATGGACGTTTGAGCCTCTTGCCAAAGGCCATGTTGAATACCGACCCCGCAAGGGGCAACAACATCAATGTAAAAACTACCGTGCTATTCAATCTCAGCCCCTAAATATCGAGAGATCGTCTGCGGTAGCAGAACTCCTGCGCCTGAATATGGCCATTATGATTCCTAGGCCAACGACAACCTCGGCAGCCGCTACCACCAAGACAAAGAACACCAGCGTCTGACCGCCGATGTCACCAAGCATTCGAGAAAACGTCACAAAAGTCAAATTGACCGCATTCAGCATCAGCTCAAGGCTCATGAACATGATCAATATGTTTCTTCGAGTGAAAAACCCGAGCGCTCCAAGTGAAAACAGGAGTGCTGACAAGACCAAATACCAGCTTCCGGGTACCGTCATTTCATCTCGCTTTCAGTCTCGAGCTCCTTCGGCTGCTCTGCAGAGCCCGGCTTCTCATCGACCCGCCTTACTAACACCACAGCACCGACCACCGCGACTATCAGCAGAACCGACGTAGCCTCGAATGGAAGGAGGTAAGTGGTGAAGATGGCCCGAGCGAGCTGTTCGACATTGGATATCGGCGATGTCGTCGACATCACGGTTGCTTTGGCGCCCGTAGCCCAGTTCCCTCTCGCAAGGGTCAAAATTTCAACGAAAATTATGAGCACTGATATAAAGGCCAGAGGCCTTTGCCCGCGCAACTTGTCCTTGCCGAGATACTCCTTCTTGTCAACACCAAGAAGCATGATCACAAACAAAAACAGGACCACTATCGCGCCCGCATAAACGATCACCTGAACGGCTGCCAGAAATTGTGCATCCTGCTCTATGAAGAGGACCGCTACGGCGAAAAGGGTCATGATCATCGAAAGCGCCGAATGGACCGGATTTCTCATGAGGACGACCCCAAGAGCACCTAGAACCACAGCAATGCCCGCTACCAGAAAAGTGATCAAGTCAGGCAGGGTAATCTGTGTAGCTAAAAGGTCGATCATCTGACCTTACCCCCGTGGCGTTTAGAAATTCGGTCCGCATCGATCTTTCGAACCATGTACCTGGGGCTAGCCTCTTCAGAGCTAATCCCCGACTGTCCCGCCTCCGGCTTGCGAATGCCTTCACCGAGCTCACCCGACCAGTGGACTATCCCTTCGTAATCT
>JAJYVK010000156.1 GCA_021792075.1 Actinomycetes bacterium
GTGGTCACGGCAGCATTACGTTCGAAACGGGCCTAAAAATTGCCGTCTGCCACACTTTAGCAACCACTCAGCGACTGGTCGCCGGAGTCTGAATCAATTAGCGATCTGTCCGACAAACCTTTGCTCCAAGGGCGAGGAGGAGCCAGGGCCAGGTTCTGCAAAGAGAAAGATTGACAGGATGGACGTTTATGTAGTCTGTCCTGAATACCAGCGAGGATGCATGGTTTTTCTCTAGTTGAATGTGCAACATCGAAGTTTTTACCTTAGTCTTGGAGCTATGTCAAATGAGTCATCTGAGAAAGCAACCCACAGTCCTCTAAAGCCCCGAAGTTACGAAGTAACTGACGGATACCGCCGAGCCCCCGCCAGAGCCATGTTGCGGGCGGTAGGCATGACGGATGATGACTGGGATAAGCCTCAAATAGGAATCGCCTCGTCATGGAACGAGGTCACGCCGTGCAACATGTCGCTGGACAAGCTGGCGAAAACATCGAGAGAGGGCGTGCTCTCATCTGGCGGTTTCCCGTTCGAGTTCGTCACCATTGCGGTGTCGGATGCAATTTCAATGGGCCATGAAGGAATGAGGGCGTCGCTGGTCTCTCGTGAGGTGATCGCAGATTCGGTCGAGACGATGATGCATGCAGAGCGCTTCGATGCCCTGGTGTCTCTTGCCGGTTGCGACAAGTCTCTGCCAGGAATGCTCATGGCGGCAGCTCGTCTAAATGTACCTGCGATTTTCCTCTATGGTGGAAGCATTCTGCCCGGACACTTAGACAGCCAGGTCCTCGACATTGTCTCTGTGTTCGAAGCGGTTGGAGCAGTTGGAACCGGTGCTCTCACCGAGGAAGAGCTTTCGTTGATCGAGTCGCACGCATGTCCAACAGTTGGAAGCTGTGCCGGAATGTTCACCGCGAACACAATGGCTTCGGTAGCCGAGGCACTCGGCATGTCTCTTCCGGGCTCGGCTGCCACCCCGGCTGTGGACCACCGCATGATGGATTATGCCTTCAAATCTGGTCAGGCCGTCGTGGAACTGCTAAAGCGTGATATCAAGGCTCGAGACGTTATGACAAAGCCGGCATTCGAGAATGCAATCTCGGTGGTAATGGCTTTAGGCGGTTCGACAAATGCCGTGCTGCACCTGCTTGCAATCGCATACGAGGCCGACGTCGATCTTACTATCGACGACTTCAACAAGATCGCGGCACGCGTGCCGCACCTAGCGGATACGAAGCCACACGGTCGTTATCACATGTACGACATCGACAGAGTCGGCGGAGTGGCGGTCGTTCTGAAGCATCTTTTGGATCATGGTCTCCTGAATGGGGATTGCATGACGGTTACCGGCAAGACGATGGCAGAAAATCTCGCTGAGATCAATCCTCCTGAACCCGATGGTGAAGTGATCCATCCAATCTCAAACGCCATTCACCCAGTGGGAGGCATTGCGGTGTTGAAGGGATCGATGGCCCCTGGCGGCTCGGTCGTCAAGGTTGCCGGGATAGACACCACATACTTCGATGGGACTGCAAGAGTCTTTGATGGCGAGGACGCCGCAATGGATGCGATCCTTGCCGGAGAGATTCAGCCAGGCAATGTGGTGGTGATCCGTTATGAAGGGCCTAAAGGGGGGCCTGGCATGAGAGAGATGCTTGCTGTGACAGGCGCTATGAAGGGCGCGGGCCGGGGGTCTGATGCAGCTCTTTTGACCGATGGCAGGTTCTCCGGCGGAACCCACGGTTTTTGTATTGGTCATGTCGCTCCCGAGGCAGTTGACGGAGGGCCAATTGCATTTGTAAGAGATGGAGACAGGATCGTAATCAATGTCGACAACTACAGCATCGAGTTGATGGTGGATGAGAAAGAGCTGGAGAGGCGTCGTGCAGAGTGGCGGTTACCGGCTCCCCGCTACACCCGTGGAGTACTAGCCAAATACGCGAGGCTTGTGAAAGGAGCTGACAAGGGGGCGGTTACCGAGCCATAATGTCGGTTCGGAGGTAGCAATTGTGGAAAATAGTGGGATAAACCGCTATTTTCCACAAAAACCGCATAATTCATTAGGTTTTCGTCGAGAATTGCCCTATTGTTAACTTCAATGAGTAACAGTCTTTTGGTAGTAGTAATCGAATAGCGCACGACGGGACAAATCTTCGTGTGCTAATTGGCCTCCCAATCGGGAGGTTTTTTAGTTTATCTGGGAGTGGGAAATGAAGCTTACCGGAGCTCAGGCTTTGATTAAGAGTTTGGAGATGCAGGGCGTCGATGTGATGTTCGGCCTTCCAGGTGGTGCCATATTGCCGGTCTATGATCCGATCATCGACTCGCCCATACGCCACATCCTGGTCAGGCATGAGCAGGGGGCTGGCCATATGGCCGAGGGATATGCCCAAGCCACCGGAAGACCTGGAGTGGCTATGGTCACTTCAGGTCCTGCTGCCACCAATATCGTCACCCCCTTGGCCAATGCCTATATGGACTCGGTGCCGATCGTGGTCGTAACTGGGCAGGTGGCAACGGCTTCAATTGGATCCGATGCATTCCAAGAGGCGGACACCACTGGGATAACGATGAGTGTGACCAAGCATAACTGGCTGGTTACAGACGCAAATGACATTCCCAATGTTGTCGCAGAGGCTTTTCATGTGGCCACGACCGGGCGTCCCGGACCTGTGTTGATCGACTTCCCGAAGGATGTTGCCAACGACTCAATGGAATGGTACTGGCCGACTTCGGTGGATATGCCGGGCTACAAGCCTAACTCCAGGGGTCACTCTAAAATGATCGCTGCCGCTGTGAAGATGATGCTCGAATCAACGCGACCGGTTTTTTACGTTGGTGGCGGCGTGTTGAAGGCGCGTGGCTCAGAGGCATTGGCGGAGCTGGTAGAGCTGACGGGGATACCGGTTGTGACCACGCTGATGGCGCGGGGTGCCTTTCCGGACGACCACCCTCTTTGTCTTGGAATGCCTGGAATGCACGGAAATTACACCGCAGTCACCTCGATGCAAGAAGCCGATCTCCGCATAGCATTGGGCAGCCGTTTCGACGACCGCGTCACTGGTAAGCTTGACGGCTTTGCGCCGCATGCCAAGATCATCCACGTGGATATCGATCCAGCGGAGCTTGGTAAGCTGAGACGGCCGGACGTCCCAATTGTCGGTGATTGCCGCAGCGTGATCGAGGATATCATAAAGGCGATAAAGGCCGATCCTGATGCATTCCACCAGCGGGCAGATATAAGTGAGTGGGTTGGAACTATTAAAGAATGGCAGCAGAAGTACCCTCTCAGGTATGAGCAGCCGTCCCTTTCGGGCATCCTCAAGCCCCAGTACGTTATCGAGAAGCTACGTGATGCCGCTCCAAGTGACACCATCGTGGTCTCTGGGGTTGGCCAGCACCAGATGTGGGCCTCCCAGTACTGGAAGTTCAATCATCCCAATACTTGGATCAACTCAGGTGGTCTCGGAACCATGGGGTTCGCTGTTCCCGCTGCAATAGGTGCGAAGGTGGGCAAGCCGGATCGCACCGTTTGGGCCGTGGATGGGGATGGATGTTTTCAGATGACTGCCCAGGAGCTGGTGACCGCTTCGATGGAGAGAATCCCTATTAAAGTCGCTCTTCTCAATAACTCGTATCTTGGCATGGTGCGTCAGTGGCAGGAGATGTTCTATGGAGAACGCTATTCCGAGGTCTATCTTTCTCCAGACCTTCCAGATTATGTCAAATGGGCTGAGGCCATGGGATGCGCTGCATTCAGAGTCGAAAGCGCAGAGGAGGTCGGGCCTGCCATCGAGAAGGCCAGTGAGATAAATGATCGTCCTGTGGTGGTGGAATTTCGCACAGATTCGAGTGAGAAGGTGTTTCCGATGGTTCCAGCAGGAGTTTCAAATGACAACATTATTCTGGGCCCGGAAGGTTTGAACTGAAAATGAGTATTTCATATATTCCCGGGAATGGGTCGCTGGTCGATTCCGCTGAAACAACGAAAGCTATGCACCATCACGTTTTGTCGGTTCTCGTCGAGAACCGAGCCGGCGTGCTAGCCCGCATAGCTCAGCTGTTTTCTCGGAGGGGGTATAACATCTTTTCACTAGCGGTTGCCCCGACTGACGATAGCCGTTTCTCTCGTATTACCATTGTCGTGGACGTAGATTCGGCTCCACTGGAGCAAATCACCAAGCAGCTCCACAAGCTGATCAATGTGATCAAGATCTCCGAACTTGATCCCGCAGACTCTGTTGAGTGCGAACTCTTGGTCGCGACTGTGAATGCCGATATCTCCGCGCGTGGCCATGTTATGGAGCTTGTAGCGCTATTCGATGGCAAAATCATCGACGTGGGGACAGATAAGTTGACGGTTCTTGTCACCGGCGAACCCGACAAGCTTGATGACTTCTCCGAGCTTTTATCGAGTTTCGGAATTGTCGAGTTGCAGAGAACAGGTCGGGTGGCTTTGGCTAAGCTTGAGCGTCAATCAAACAAATTGAAGAATACTACTGGGAGGGCTGGCTGAAATGGCCACTTTGTATTACGAGGCAGATGCTGACGCTTCTCTGTTACAGGGCAAGAAAGTTGCCATTGTGGGCTACGGGTCGCAAGGCCATGCGCATGCGCTGAATCTTGCAGATTCAGGGGTTGACGTGGTGGTGGGGCTCAAAGAAGGGTCTTCGTCTAGAGACAAGGCTCAGAATGCCGGTCTCAAGGTCGCAAGCGTTGCCGCCGCCACGAAGGATGCCGACTTGGTTATGATTCTTGCACCCGATACCGCTCAGCCTGCAATTTATGAATCAGAGATAGCCCCGAACCTCAAGGCGGGGGCGGCTCTTGCCTTTGCACATGGTTTCAACATCCGTTTTGAGCAGATAAGGCCGGCACCAGACGTTGACGTGATAATGATAGCCCCGAAGGGACCGGGCCATCTGGTGCGTCGTACCTACGTGGAGGGTGGTGGAATTCCGTCGCTGATTGCCGTGTCACAGGATGCTACAGGGAATGCGAAACAGGTCGCTCTGTCGTATGCCCATGGCATTGGCTCCACTCGAGCCGGTGTGCTCGAGACGACATTCGCGGAGGAGACAGAGACGGACCTCTTTGGAGAGCAGGTAGTCCTTTGTGGCGGATTGGCTGCGCTTGTGACGGCAGGATACGAGACTCTGGTCAGAAATGGCTATCAGCCGGAATCGGCATATTTCGAATGTCTTCATGAACTGAAATTGATTGTTGACCTTCTTTATG
>JAJYVK010000157.1 GCA_021792075.1 Actinomycetes bacterium
GGCACAAGCTCGATCTCTGGCCCTCTTGTCAGCAAAGAGAAGTGAACTTGATTCGAGATTATTGGCTTGCCGAGGGCAATCTCTGCACTCCGCCACTGTTTCAGCGAGTAATTCGAGACCCCAACATCTTTGACCAATCCCTCGTCAAGCAATGTCTTGAGCCCCCTGGCCGTCTCAACGATTGGCACGACAGGATTTGGCCAATGCAGCTGGTAGAGGTCGAGCGATTCGACCTGCAGCCTGGCAGCGCTTGCCCTGGCTCTCGAAACAACAAGAGACCGCACCGGGAAGACCGGGAAAAGCTTGGTCGCAATGTACACCTGATCGCGCAAACCAGCAATTGCATGTCCGATCACCGACTCAGACTTTCCAAAGCCGTAGAACTCAGCGGTATCGATCAGATTCACACCTAGTTCCAGCGCGCGATGAACAAGCTCTACAGCAGTCTTTTCAGCGTACTCGGCTCCATAGCCCCACTCCCGGGAACCGAACTGCCAGGTACCGAGGCCGATGGACGATATCTTTGAACCGGAAATCTCCACGTACTTCATTCTGCAAGTCTAGACCTTGCCAAAAGATATATGAGCGCTATTTGGGTGCCATTCGCAGCGCCCCATCAAGCCGAATGACCTCGCCGTTTAGATATCCGCTCTGTACTATCATCTCGACTACTTGGGCATAGTCTTGAGGAACGCCCAACCTCTTCGGGAACGGCACACTGGCTGCCAGAGCCATACGCACCTCCTCTGGAAGCTGGCCAAGCAACGGCGTATCGATTATCCCTGGCGCAATGGTCATCACCCGGATGCCAACGCTCGAGAGGTCCCTCGCTGCCGGCAGGGTAAGGCCCACGATGCCGCCCTTCGATGCAGCGTAGGCGATCTGCCCGATCTGCCCGTCAAAAGCTGCAACCGAAGCAGTGTTCACGATGACGCCGCGTTCGTTGTCGCCGAGCGGCTCATTTGAGGCCATCACCGCCGCCGCCAATCGAAGAACATTAAATGTGCCGATCAAATTCGTTCGGACGACTCGTTCGAAGGCTGCAAGATCATGGGGGGCGCCATCCCTTTGGACCACCCGCTCTACGTGACCGATACCGGCGCAGTTCACCACCACGCGCATCGGCCGACGCAAAACCGCCGTTTCTAAAGCTTTCGTCACGTCAGCTTCACTTGTCACGTCCCCCACCACCCAATGCGCAGAGTCTCCCAGCTCACGTGCCAACGCTTTGATACGCGGCTCATCTCGATCGAACAGGGTCACGAGAGCCCCCAACTTTATAAGGTGTTGTGCGGTAGCGGCGCCCAAGCCCGATGCGCCGCCGGTTATGAACGCGGAAAGTCTAGAGATATCCATTGGACCAACTTAGACCAAATAATGGGCGCCATCCAGACTCGCTCGGTAAGTTGACCCTGCCCCCAGTTCGGCTCTCAGCATCTTCAGAGCCGCCCGTCTCATAATCGCGACGGACAGATGAGCGCGAGATCTGCCACGTCTTGTGCCTGCCGCAGATCACGCATGGCCTAATCGCTCCCGATCATCGGCCGTGCCTCAACGCCGATCGCTGGCGCGGCCTTCCACTAAAGTGCTGCGAGGCCGACACCGAATTGCCGACCGCTGAAGAACATTCTCTAGAAAAGACCACCTCTGTTCGGCTCAGGTCTGACGCGCCCCAGACTTGCCGCATAAGTTGCCTGCTCATTGGCAAGACGATCAGCTTTCTCATTCAGCTCGACTCCCGAGTGGCCTTTGACTTTATGGAATGTGACCTTTCCCCTCTCCTTGTAGAGTTGAATCAACGGACGCCAAATGTCTTGATTCGCTACAGCGGCTCCTTTGGCGTTCTTCCACCCTCTCGCCTCCCAGCCCTTCCACCACTGGCTCTGAAAGCAGTTGACCACATACGCGGAGTCTGAGTAGATTGCCAATTCGCCTTCATGGGCCTTAAGCGCCTCGAGCACCGCCATAGCCTCCATTCGCTGATTTGTTGTGTGAACCTCATAACCGCCGTCAGAGATGCCATCTTCGCGCACCCAAGCCCAACCTCCAGGACCAGGATTGCCGTAACAAGCTCCGTCGGTATAGATCACTAAGGTCATTTGTCGGCCCCTCAATTCAGCGTCGCGAAATCCGGCATCTTGCCAAAAATATTAAAAACTCAATACAAATCTAGGTCGTGGCCATCCATACCGCACCAGGGTGAATAGAGTAGCTTATAAACGGCATGAACTACTTTATATAGCCCTCAAAAAATGGAAGTATGGAGCACGTGATATTCGACGGATTTTCTCATCAATTGCCAGACATTGATCCCGAAGAAACACAGGAATGGATTGATTCCCTGGCGGCAATAATTGAAGCAAAAGGCCGGCCAAGGGCTACCTACCTCCTCATGAGACTTTTGGAAAAGGCCAGAGAGACCCAAGTGGGATTTCCCGCCTCGGTTTCAACTCCCTACATCAACACAATTCCTCCTGAGGAGGAGCCGTGGTTCCCTGGGGACGAGTACATGGAGCGGCGCATCCGGGCATTCATCCGCTGGAATGCTGCCGTAATGGTCACCAGGGCCAACATCCTCTCCGACGGAATCGGAGGTCACCTGGCGACATATGCCTCATCGGCTTCGCTCTACGAAGTCGGTTTCAACCACTTCTTCAGAGGCAAGGCGGACGGCAACTTCGGCGACCAGGTATTCATCCAGGGGCACGCCTCTCCGGGCATATACGCGAGGGCCTACCTGGAGGGCCGCCTCACCGAAACACAGCTTGACAACTTCCGTCAAGAGGTCGGCGGAGTTGGACTCTCGTCCTACCCACATCCTCGCCTCATGCCAAACTTCTGGCAATACCCCACTGTATCCATGGGTCTAGGTCCAATTACAGCGATTTACCAGGCAAGATTTAACAGATACATCGACCACCGGCACATAGCTGACACCTCTTCCTGCAATGTCTGGTGCTTCGTCGGCGATGGCGAAGTCGACGAACCCGAGACGCTTGGTGCACTTTCTCTTGCCGCGCGGGAGAAGCTCGACAACCTCATCTTCGTGGTCAACTGCAACCTGCAGAGACTTGATGGCCCCGTAAGAGGCAATGGAAAGATCATCCAAGAACTCGAAGCCGTGTTTCGAGGCGCGGGTTGGAACGTCATCAAAGTGATTTGGGGCAGCGCATGGGACAAGCTCCTGGCCCAAGATGTTGACGGAGTGCTTCTCAACAAGATGAACACAACCCCTGACGGCGACTTCCAAAAGTACGCAACCGAAAGCGGCGAATACATTCGGGAGCATTTTTTCGGGCCGGATCCGCGGCTACGTAAGATGGTCGAGCACCTCAGTGACAAGGAGCTCCAGGATTTGCCCAGGGGTGGTCATGACTACCGCAAACTCTATGCGGCCTACAAGGCCGCAATCGAGAATGTGGGTACGCCGACGGTCATTCTTGCAAAGACGATCAAGGGGTGGACGTTGGGACCGGAGATAGAAGCCCGCAACGCCACCCATCAGATCAAGAAGATGAACAAGGCACAGCTCTTGAGACTGAGAGACCGTCTCAGGCTCCATGAAGAGATCCCCGAAGAGGCTCTCGAAAACAAGCTCCCCCCTTACTACCGGCCAAAAGAGGGTTCGCCCGAGTATGAGTACTTGGTCTCCCGAAGGACTTCGCTTGGCGGCTCGCTCCCTTCTAGAGTGGTAAAATCCAAGCCGCTTGAACCACCTGCCCTGGAGACGATCTCAGAGTTTCTCCAAGGCTCTGCCAAACTGCCCGTATCGACTACAATGGTCTTTGCCAAGATGCTCCGGAACCTTGTCAGGGATCCGTCCGTTGGAAGACGAATTGTGCCGATCGTACCGGATGAGGCCAGAACATTCGGACTTGACGCCTTGTTCAAAGAGGTGAAGATCTACTCTTCGCAAGGCCAGACCTACACCCCCGTCGACGCAGGGCTCCTGCTTTCCTACTCTGAGTCCAAAGACGGCCAGATACTTGAGGAAGGCATCACCGAATCAGGCTCTATGGCGTCTTTCACCGCCGCCGGAACCTCGTATGCAAACTTCGGTCAACCGATGGTACCGATGTACATCTTCTACTCCATGTTCGGATTCCAGAGAACGGGCGACCTGATCTGGGCGGCAAGCGATGCACGGGCAAAAGGCTTCCTCCTGGGAGCTACGGCGGGAAGGACGACACTTCTCGGCGAAGGTCTCCAGCACACTGATGGCCACTCGCATGTTCTCAGCTCCACGGTCCCCAGCATCTGCGCCTACGACCCAGCCTTCGCCTATGAACTAGGCATTTTGATTCGACACGGTTTCGAAGATATGTACGGTGTCAACGCCAGGGATTGCATCTATTACATCACCCTCTACAACGAAAACTACATCCAGCCGCCTTTGCCCGAGGGATCAAAACTCGAGGACATCCAAGAAGGAGTAATCAAGGGGATCTACAAATGGATGAACCCGCCCTCGGTGACTGGCACAGAAACGCCACGAAGGGCAGCAATCCTCTTCTCCGGCCCGACATGGCAGATGGCTCAGCAAGCCCAGCAGATCCTGGCTGAGAAGTACGGTGTAGCAGCCACCCTTTATTCTGTGACGTCTTACAAGAACCTAAGAGAGGACGGTCTCGAAACAGAGAGGTGGAACCGATTGAACCCGGCAGCGCTTCCCAAGACTCCATACGTTGCCCAGGTGCTCTCACGAGAAGGCGGCCCTGTCGTCGCGGTCACCGACTACATGAAAATCGTTCCCGATCAGATAGCCCGATTTGTCCCGACAGATGCCTTTATACCACTTGGCACGGACGGCTTCGGAAGATCAGACACCAGAGAGGCGCTTAGGCGCCACTTCGAAATCGATTCCGCCCACATCGTCGTTTCCGTGCTATACGGGCTATTATCGAGCGGAGCTGCGAAGGTAGAAGAGGTCCAAGATGCGATTGCAACATTCGGCATCAACCCTGACTCGGTGGACCCGAGAAAAGCCAATCTCTAGCTCACAAACAGCAGGCCGTTACAGCTCCTCGGAGGTGAGCTGACCATGGCAGAGGGGCGGATCCAGCTGGAAGATCTCTGCTCATCTCTTCGAACAAATCACGGGTCGAACGGCGTCGTTCGGATAGCATCCACATCAAAGAGTGGACAGGAGTCAACCATAGATGACGAAATTGACAATTGCACAAGAGCCTGAGGCCGATTCACTGCTTTCGGACTCGCCGCTAGC
>JAJYVK010000158.1 GCA_021792075.1 Actinomycetes bacterium
GGCATTTCAGCCAGGTTCACCATAACCGCCCTTCCGGCGATGTCCCTTCCAAGGGCAACCTCAAGCGGGTGCTTGGCGGCTCCAGCTTCCTCTGAGGAAAGAACATCCCCAAGCGTCACGACCTGCCGGTTCTGATTCGGAACTTCCACTCCAATTGCAGACCTGCCGGGTATGGGAGCCAGAATTCGGACATCTGCGGCAGCCATGGCGTAGGCGATGTCTTTGTTCAGCGATGTAACCTTCGCCACCTTTACGCCTTCACCGAGCTCGAGTTCATATCTGGTCACCGTGGGACCAACGGTCATGCCCACTAGCTTGGTCATCACTCCATGGGTTGCCAGTGAGCTCTGAAGGACCCTGCCCCTGCTGGCCAGCTCCTCCCGGTCAAGATTCCTTATGGCACCGCGCTTCAAAAGAGAAAGACTCGGCAGTCTCCAGTGCCCGTCCACCTTCTCCACACTGAGTTCCATCGCATCTGCCGAAAGATCTTGCGACTTCTTAGGCTTCAACCGGCCAACCTCATAGTCAAACAAGGAACCGTCAGTGATTCCAGCAAGGTCAACTTCGGCCTTGGCCGCGTTCATTCGAGCCAAAGGTGCGGGCTCAGCCGCCTCTGCAGAATCATTGCGCAGCTCCTTATTACCCCTGCGAAACTTGCGACCGAAGAAGTCATCTGCCCGGGCCTCATCATCTGACTCTTCTTTAAGGCCTCCGGATATGTAGCGTCGTGCAAGATCTATCAAAAAAACTGCAGCACGCTGTGGCCCAATGTTGAAAAACGCCAATGAAACCAACACAAAAAGTACAAACAGGATCACCAGTCCGCCAAAGCGACCGGCAGAGATGCTGAGCGTATGACCGATCAAGTAACCGAGAAACCCGCCTTTTGCACGAATTTGAGGTCCGCTAATACTCTGATAGAGGTCCCCCTGTATCCCAGCCATAGACAGAGCCGCCGCAACTCCAAGTGTCCCACGGCGTCGCGCAAACCTTATCCGCTCTGGAACGATTAGGGCGAATCCGCAAAGCAAGAGGGCAATCAGCGCAGCAAAGATCCCCATTCCCAAGATGGACTCCGCCAGTATCGTCAGATCCTTGCCAAGAGGCCCAAACACAGAGGTCAAGGAGGATACAAGCACCACAAGGGCGACTGCAATATAGAGGACGCCACGAAACGAGTCATCCATCGACCGCATATGATCCAACAGGGAGGGCTTGGAAGCCATGCGCTGGTGCGCGGGCGGCTTGCGAGAACCTGATGACGACCGCCTCGAAGTTGCCGTCTTTTTGTATCGCGATCCCGACGTTGCGCCGCTCCTAGCTGAGTTGGTTGCCTTAGGACTCATTGAGATGAACTTAGCGCTTAAAGCCTGCAGTCAAAGTAGGTCATCACTCTAAATTACTAATTTGTAATTAATCTTTGCAGAAATTACGCGAAAAATCTATCGCTAGGCCTCTAAAACCACTGGAACAATCATCGGGCGTCGCTTCGTCTGCTTGTTGACGTACTTCCCCAGTGAGGTTCTGACGTGCCGCCTCAGTGTCTCGAGGTCAAGCGCATCCTGAAACACCACGTCAGCTATGGAACGCCGAACCTCTGATTTGGCCTCCTCTATCAGACCCTCCGCCTCGTCGGCATGGATCCATCCCCGCGTTATGATCTCAGGACCTGTGATGAGTTCCCCGGATTTCATATCTACCGTTACAACCACCACGATAACCCCCTCCTCCGCCAGCGCCTTGCGGTCTCTGAGGACTCCGCGGTTCACATCTCCCACGACCCCGTCGACATAGAGGTGGCCGGCAGGAACCTGGCCTCCGAAATCTATGCCAGAATCGGAAAGAACGACGACGTCCCCATCCTCAGCCAAGAGGATGCTATCAAGTGGAACTCCCATCTCCTTGGCGAGCATGGTGTGGTTGAATAGGTGTCTGAACTCGCCATGCACAGGAATGAAACTCTGCGGCCTAGTTATCGAAAGAAGCATTTTCAGCTCATCCGCCTTGGCGTGACCCGACGTATGCACCTTGTCGATCCCAGGATGGACTACGGATGCACCTCTACGGTAGAGACTGTCTATGACCTGGCCTATGGCGGTTTCGTTGCCTGGAATGGCGTCGGCTGAAATGATCACCAAGTCATCCTGCTCAAGTTTCAGCCATTTGTTCTCGCCTGCCGCCATGAGCGAGAGGGCGCTCATCGGTTCGCCCTGGGAACCGGTGGAGATTATGCAGACCTCTTCGCTCGGATACTTGGATACCTGATCGATGTCGAATATATGATCGTCAGGAATGTAGAGAAGGCCGAGCCGCCTAGCTAACGCAACATTTTTACCCATCGAACGCCCAAGGGTAAAAACCCTCCGTCCAGCAGCAACGGCTGCATTACAAACCTGCTGTATGCGATGGATGTGGGAGGAAAAACACGTGACAACTATGCGGCGATCCCTTGATTCGCCAAATAGCCGCGCTAGTGTCTTGCCAACTTCTGACTCCGACTCAGACCGTCCCGCCTCCTCTGCGTTGGTCGAATCCGATAGAAGAAGACGAATTCCTTGGTTTGAAGCGATGGCACCGATGCGGCCAAGATCCATAAGTCGACCGTCGACGGGGTTCAAATCGATCTTGAAATCCCCCGAGTGAAAGATGACGCCCTGACTGGTATAAATTGCCACCGCGAAGCTGTGAGGCACCGAATGAGTGACGGGAATGAATTCCACTTTGAACGGCCCGATCTCAAGTGTCGCACCATCGGAGACAGCGATATACTCAGCTCGGTCGGTCAAGCCCGCCTCTTCGATCCGATTGGCTGCCAGACCGAGTGAAAGCTCTGAGCCATATATTGGCAGGACTATATCGAGGTCCCGCAACAGAAATGAAAGCGCTCCAGTATGATCCTCGTGGCCGTGCGTAAGAATACAGCCCACAACCTTGTGCTGGTTCTCCCTCACATAGGTCAGATCCGGCAAAACAAGGTCCACTCCAGGCATGTCAGAATTTGGGAACATCAGCCCGCAGTCGAGGATGACGATCCGGTCGTCTTGTTCGATCAGCGCACAGTTTCGCCCTATCTCACCAAGACCTCCGAGAAAAATTACACTTACTTGGTTAGCCACGAATCTCTTTCCTGGGTTTAGCGACCCGCACCCCTAACTTGCTCAGGGCGCTATTAGTCCTAATGAACACATCTCTAGCCTGCTTCTTGAGGTGGTCCGGAGCGATTCCAAGCGGAAGCCGCGTCTCTCCGACCTCGAGTCCGAGCTCATTTAGCAGGACCTTCACCGGCATCGGATTCGGTGCATCGATCGTCGACTCGAAATCAACAGAGGGAATCAAGGCCTCATTTATCCGCTGCGCCAGCACTTCATTGCCAGCGATGAAGCTAGAGATCATTTCTTGATATCCAAACGCCGCCCAATGGGTGGCAACCCCGATTACACCTACCGCGCCGATGGCGAGTAGCGGCAACGTGAGGCCGTCGTCTCCGGAATACAGCTCGAAGTAGCTAGGCAGTCTTGGTAGCAGCTTAGAAGTTCCACCCGGGTCACCTGCTGCATCTTTGAGGGCGACAACGTTCGGGCAGCGGCTGATCAGCTCCAGCAGCGTCTCACTCTCTACCTTTCGACCCGTGCGAACTGGAATGTCGTAGATGATTACAGGGAGATCGGTTACCCTGGCTACAGCCTCGAAATGGGCGAGCAGGCCTGACTGCGGAGGCCTGTTGTAGTAAGGAGTCACGACAAGTAGTGCGGATGCTCCGACCTCCGCTGCCTTTTTCGACATGTGCACCGAGTGTCGAGTGTCGTTCGAACCTGAGCCGGCTATTACGGGAACAGTAACGCTAGACGAGACCGCCTCCCATATCGAGATCTTTTCCTCATCGGTCAGAGTGGGCGCCTCTCCTGTCGTGCCCGTAACAATCAAAGCCTCGGTTCCGTTTTCCACCAGCCATCGAGCCAGATCAACGGTACGGTCGTAGTCAACCTCGCCATTCGAGTCCATCGCGGTTGCCATTGCAGTGAGGACTCGGCCAAAGCGAGTTGATCCGTATTCGCTCACTTCGATCCACCACCTTTGTCTGCGCCCTTCGATACCAACCCCAGCTTGGCATCGATGAGAACGTCTATCCCCTTGACCAATCCCTTCACCGAAGCCACCGACTTAATCGCTAACAGTACTCCCGGCATGAACGAAGTTCTGTCGTAGGAGTCATGCCTTATGGAAAGAGTCTGGCCAACAGTCCCAAAAATCACTTCTTGGTGAGCCACCATTCCTCTTACCCTTAAGGAGTGAACATGTACACCCTGCTCATACCTGCCTCCTCTGGCGCCCTCCAACACCGTTCTGGTGGTCGGATCCGGAGCGAATGGGTTATGCAAAGAATCCCTGAACTCCGTAACCCGTCTGGCAGTCTCCATTGCAGTTCCACTAGGTGCATCAACCTTGCGATCGTGATGCAACTCGATGACATCCACGGTATCGAAAAAAACAGATGCCATCTCTGCAAAACGCATCATCAAGACGGCTCCGATGGCAAAATTTGGCGCAATAATACAGCTTGCTCTCGATTTGGCATACTCCTCCTCGAGCTTGGCCATTTGTGTCGCTGAAAGACCAGTTGTACCAACCACACCATGAATGTTGTGTTTGGCGCACCACATCATATTCTCGAACGCAACCTCGGCCGAGGTGAAGTCCACCGCTACCTGAGCCTTGGCTGAGATCAACGACTCTTTCGAACCGCCTATCTCCAAGCCGGTACCGTTTATCCCAGTTACCTGGGCTAGATCTATCCCTGAAAGCCGGGGGTCAATCGCAGCAACCAAAGTCAGCTCGGGGTCCTCTGCTACAGCTTTGCATACCGTAGTTCCCATCTGACCACCCGCGCCAAATACACCGATTCGCATATATCCCCCTAGCCAAAGATCCCGTGAGGAACAGGGCCGACGGCTGATACCTGTCTGGATCCGGAAAAGACCTCTGCCGCAAGTTCCGTTACCTCGTCAGCTTTGACTCGCTCTATCTCAGTCAAAATCTCCCCTGCAGATTTGATCTGCTGGCCTGTGACTAGTACCGATCCCAACTGGGACATCACAGAAGCCGTGTCCTCTCTAGCCAACAAGACCTGAGACCGCAGATAGCGTTTGGCAACAGCCAGCTCCTCTTCAGTTATACCAGCCGAAATAAGCTCCAGAGTCACCGAATCCACCAACTCCGCCGCT
>JAJYVK010000159.1 GCA_021792075.1 Actinomycetes bacterium
GAGACCCAGGGTGCAGCGGTCAACTTTCCGATGATTGGTGACCCAGAACACAAGGTGGCGGACCTTTTCGGCATGATTCACCCGAACGCATCGAATACGCTTACGGTTCGTGCTGTGTTCATAATTGATCCCGCCAAGAAGCTCCGCTTGACGATCACGTACCCTGCTTCCACAGGCAGAAACTTCCAGGAGATCTTGCGAGTGATTGATTCGCTTCAACTTGTTGACAGCTACAGCGTGTCAACACCTGTGAACTGGAAGGACGGTGACGACGTAATCGTTGCCACCTCTGTTTCGGACGAGGACGCAAAGGCGAAGTTTCCGAAGGGTTTCAAGACCCTGAAGCCATATCTGCGCTTGACTCCGCAGCCGAACAAATAGAGCTTTACGGATTTTCGTGAGAGATCTCCGATCGGGCTGAATCGGAAGTTCCGTCTGTAGCGATCTGGGATCTTTTTTTGGCCAGTTTTCGCTTGAGTATTTGCCCCTGCTAGTCAGATATGGCAGCAGGGGCCGTTTCATCTCTGCTTGTTTCTCAGATGTAAAGGTCATAGATTATTTGAGGCCGGGCATTCCCTGTTCTTCCGGCTCAAACTGGCTTTTGCTGAGAGTATCGGAGGCGAGGATATGCAGATAAGCATGCAGGTTGACTATTCTGGCAGTTTTCTGCAAGCGGTGGACCGGGTAATTGCTTACGAGAAGCGGGGCCTCGATATCGTATGGGTCGCGGAGGCATATGGATTTGACTCTCCGACGTTGATGGGTTATCTGGCAGCCAAGACCGATCGAGTCAAGATTGGGGCCGGTATAATGCCGATCTACTCGAGAACCCCTGCTCTTATTGCTCAAACCGCAGCTGGGCTTGACGAGGTCTCTCAAGGAAGAGCCATTCTTGGTTTAGGAGCCTCCGGTCCGCAAGTCATCGAGGGGTGGCACGGTGTCGTCTACGATCAGCCTGTAGCCCGAACCAGAGAGATTATCAAGATCTGTAGGAATGTCTGGTCTCGGCAGCCGCTAGTGAACGATGGAATCTATCAAATCCCGCTGCCGAAAGGCTTGGGAACTGGATTGGGAAGACCACTCAAGATCATTACCACGCCCCAGAGGGAGAGAATTCCGATTTTTGTCGCTTCACTCGGATTCAAAAATGTAGAGATGACTTTTGCCAATGCGGATGGATGGCTGCCGATCTTCTACGTGCCGGAAAAGGCCGCTGAGGTCTGGGGAAACGCAATCCGATCCGGGTTGAAAATGCGTGACCCTTCTTTAGCGGCCCCTGAGATCGTGGGAGGAGGGATGCTCGCAATTGGCGAAAACGTGGAGCATCTCAGGGAGTTGGGCAGGGGGATTCTGGCCCTTTACATCGGTGGCATGGGAGCCAGGGGAAAGAACTTTTATAATGATCTAGCCGTAAGGTATGGGTATGAGGAGCAGGCGCGCAAGATTCAGGATCTCTACCTTGCCGGCGAGAAAGCAAAGGCAATGGCGGAGGTCCCAGCAGAGCTTCTTGAGGCTACGTCTCTCATTGGGCCGAGGAGTTACGTAGCTGAGCGGGTATCAGCCTACAAGGAGTCGGGCGTGACCATCTTGGGCGTGACACCGGTGGGTGAAGATCCGCTCGGTTCGTTCGACGAACTCATGAAGATCGTCCGCCAAGTCGGCTGAGCCGGAGGATGGAGAGAAGGACCTCGATCCGCATTCGCTCCCGGCTAGCTCGAACCGGATTCTTTTTCTTGGGGTTCCGGCTTTCTGAAGAGATTCTCTCGATAGTACTGGAGTTCCACTACGCTTTCCTTGATATCGTCCATGGCTCTGTGTCCCCTTGATTTTGCTGGCGCATTTTTGACGATCTCTGGGAACCACCTGCGGCCAAGCTCTTTGATCGATGAGACATCGACGGATCGGTAGTGAAGGAAGTTCTCAATCTCCGGCATATATTTGGCGAGGAACCGTCGGTCAGTGCCAATGGAGTTGCCACAAAGGGGTACCGTGCGCGGTCGGGAGATGTGCTTCTCAATGAATTCAAGAGTCATGTCGCTTGCGGATTGCATTGTGACGCTCGACC
Organism: Actinomycetes bacterium; assembly: GCA_021792075.1. Classification (GTDB taxonomy): domain Bacteria; phylum Actinomycetota; class Acidimicrobiia; order Acidimicrobiales; family Acidimicrobiaceae; genus SCQM01. Next base: position 2,066 of record JAJYVK010000159.1, read on the forward strand.
GCATGATCTCATCTATCAAACCGCTCTTGGTGTGCATGTTCTTGACTACGGGATCCATCTGTTCTAGTTCTTCGGCTGTCGCCGCTATCACTAAGTCTGGCCCTTCCTCTATGATCTTAAGATCATCGTCGGTGACAAGCGTGGCGATTTCGACTATTGTGTGTCGTTTTGGGTCTAGCCCAGTCATTTCTAAGTCAATCCACACGAGCATTTAGGTAATGCTAGGTGAAAGACAGTCTAGATTGGTATTTCTGGAGGGGGATTTTTAGATAGGAGCTCTTCAGTGATCTATACAGGCCGACCGTTTGTGGTCATACCGACATACAACGAAGCCGGAAACATAAGCGAGGCTATCCATCGCATCAAAAGGCAACTTCCTGAAATTGATATCCTGGTCGTAGATGACTCGTCGCCGGATGGCACCGCAGATGTCGTGAGATCCCTTGCTGAGATTTATCCAAATGTCGAGCTGGTCCAGAGGTCAGGAAAGCTAGGTCTGGGCTCCGCCTACCGTCTTGGATTCGGAGTAGGTCTTGAGAGAGGTGCTACGAGCCTCGTCGAGATGGATGCCGATCTTTCACATGAACCGGAATCTTTGCCGCAACTCATCAGGGCGGTAGAGGAGGAGGGAGCTGACCTCTGCATAGGATCGCGATATGTGAGGGGAGGGGCTTCACCAGGTCTAAAGACTTACAGGCTGCTTTTATCACGGGCCGGCAACCTTTATGCAGCTCTGTCCCTGGGAATTCACATCAAAGATGCTACCAGCGGATTCCGCGTCTATAGCGCGGAAGTGCTCCGAAAGCTCGACGTCGATACCGTGTCTGCCGATGGCTATGCCTTTCAGATTGAGATGGCTTTCAGAGTGCAGGCAGCACACGGCCGTGTCGTTGAAAGGCCGATAATTTTTCGCAATAGACACCTCGGGACCTCCAAGATGAGCTTTCGAGTTGTAACCGAAGCAATCTTTTTATGCACCGTATGGGGAATTCAAGATAGGGTTGCAAGACTGACTGGAAACCGCGGCAACTACACCCACTACCACAAAGAGGGCTCAGCTTCGGTTGTCAAAGCGATAGTTCACTCAGCTCGACGCCAGGGTGACTGAGCATGGAATCGTCCGAGGTTGATAGCGGTAGTTCTCTAGAGGTCCCGATAAGGACTCTCTCCTACGGGGTCGAGCTACCGGAGTACGCAAGACCTGGAGACGGCGCTTGTGATCTTCGCAGCGAGGCCTACATCGAGATACCCCCGCTTTCGCGAGCTCTTGTGCCGACGGGATTCAGCCTTGAGATTCCCGATGGATATGCAGGAATGGTGATTCCGCGATCAGGTCTGGCTATCAACTTTGGAATCACCTGTTTGAATTCTCCCGGCCTGATCGACTCCGGTTACAGGGGAGAGGTCAAGGTCATACTTTACAACTCCGATGCCACAGAGACCTTCAGGGTCAACAAAGGGGATAGGATCGCCCAGCTGGTGATAGTGGCAACCCCTCGCATATCATTTGTCCGTAAAGATAAGCTGTCGGAGACTGCCCGAGGTGCCGGCGGGTTCGGCCACACCGGTGTCGGCGGCAAAAGCTAGTCTGGTGGAGGAGCCGTGGAGTCTCTGAGCGGGTTGGACGCGGCGTTCTTAGCCGCCGAGACCGATACCATGCCGCTTAATGTGGGTGGCATTCTGGTGTTGGACAAAGGGAAGCTGTCGGAGATTGAAAGCTACGATAGGATTCTCCGCCTTTTTGCTGCTCGAATTCATCAGATACCGCATTTTCGAAAGAAGGTGGTCAACGCACCTTTTGGCTTGGTTCAACCACACTGGGTCGAGGACCTTGCCTTCTCTCTAAGCAGCCATATTCATCTGGCGTTTCCCAATGAAGAGGTAGATTTTGCCCAGGTTTACGAGTTTGCGGCCTCCGTGTTGGGGGAGCGCTTTGATAGATCGCGGCCTCTTTGGGACCTCTTTGTAATACCACGGGTCACAGAGAACCGTCTCGCCGTGATTGCCAAGCTGCACCATGCCTTGACTGATGGGATAAGTGGGATGGAAGCGCTGGCGTCGATGTTCGATTTGACCGAGGCGTTCGATCCCGACATTCAGCCTGAGGCTCACGCACCTGATGGTCCGCCGTCTCAAGTCGAGGTTGCGACCAGGACGGTTATGGATCTCGCAGAACATGCGCTGTCAAGCGTATCTTCGGGGCTTACTGCCGTCAGGGAACTTCCCAACGCTTTGTCGGGTTCATCCACGGAAACGGCCCTCAAGATGGCTGGCGACCTGATGCTTCGTCCTAAGCGAACTGGTGCAACCGGTTCGATATCAGCGAGTCGGAAGATCGTGGCGGATTGCTTTGAGCTTGACAAGGTCAAAAGTGTAGCGAGATCGTATGGCGTCAAGGTGAATGACGTATTGTTGACCTTGAGCCATGGTGCGTTCGTCGCGTATCTGAAGGCTCACGGCCTTGATCTGCCCGACCGACTAATTGTGATGGTTCCGGTCTCAGTTCACCAGGAGTCTGGCGATCTCTCCTCGAAGAACAAGGTCTCGGCGCTTTTTCTTACGATACCCACCGAATATGACGATCCAAAGGCATTGCTGATGGAGATTCACGAGATCACCGAGCGCGCTAAGGCGATACACATGGGAATCGGTTCGATGTTCTTTTACAACCTTGCAGAGGTGATACCCCCGGTTTTGCTCGAGACGGTGTTTCGTGCTGTATCAAAGACTGAGATGTTCAAGGTTGTGCCGCCACCGTTCAACTATGTTGTCTCAAATATCCCCGGGCCTAATGTAGACCTCTTTCTGGCAGGTAATCGCTTAGAGAAGATGATTCCCCTCGCGCCCGTTGCGGACGGGTCAGGCATTACATTTGCCTATCTCTCCTACAAGGGATCGATCAGCCTCGGACTCATGGTTGATCCGGAGCTTTTCACCTATGCAGATGAGTTTCACGAGCTGATCGCGAAAATTTTGCGAGAGCTTTTGACGATCGGGTGATGAAGACACCTTTGCGGGTGTATTCTCAATGATGTTGTTTTCAGGTATTTCCTGTCTCATTGTCGGGAATGTGGCGCTAAACTTCTATCTCTTAGTGCGGACGTGGCTCAGTTGGTAGAGCATCACCTTGCCAAGGTGAGGGTCGCGGGTTCGAAT
>JAJYVK010000160.1 GCA_021792075.1 Actinomycetes bacterium
AGTGGGCCGACGCCGGGGATCAAGCGTTCCAGTACGCCAAGCGCCTCGTCAATCTCCTCGCGTGGAACACGTCTAGGTCGCACCCCATAGCAAAGCTCCACCTCGGTCGCATAATCGATATGCGCCCCAGCCAGCTTTTGGGCCGTAGTGTGCAATCCGACGATCTGGGCACGGAGCCATGCAGCTCTTGCCGCATCATGCGCTCTGTCAGTCATGTCGAGAGCCTGGCGCGAATCTATGGCGCCGATCAGCCTGCGAGCCTTTTCCGCCAGCCGCTTGGGCTCGACTTTGACAGAATTTGTAATCGGCTCAGCCAACCAGCGCGGTCCATAATATGCATCGACCAGGCCGGCGATGTGCTTGTTCAGCTCTAGGCCGAGCGAAATATACTCCTCTATAAGGGATGGCACTCGACGCTACCGTTTAGGTCCTGGGCAATTACTACTCAACTGGCTAATGCACATGTTCTTTCAAGAATGGGACGAGCCTGTCCCAGGCCTGCTTCGCAGCCTGTGCGTCATACACCTCAGACCTCGCGTCGTTAAAGAACGCATGATGGGTTCCTGGGTATATGAAAAACTCCACATCCTTACCCATGGCCTTGAGTTGCGCTTCGAGTGCCCGGGAATCCTTTGGTGATGCGGAGTCGTCATGCTCTGCATAATGACCCTGAATCGCCGCAGAAATACTGTTGTAATCAGGGCCAGGGCTGGGCCAAGAGAGGACTCCGTAGAAAGGCGACACCGCTGAAACGGCATCGGGCCTTTCGGCGGCAAGAACCATGGCCAAAGCCCCACCCATACAAAATCCAACCACGCCTACACTGGTACCGCCGCTGCGCTTCACCAACTCTGTGACAGCGCCACTCATATCTTTCGCTGCCTTGGAGAGCTCCATTGCCATCATAGCTTTGACAGCCGAGTCAGGCTCAGTGGCAACCGTGCCATGATAGAGATCTGGAGCCAAAGCATAGAACCCGTTGGCTGCAAATCTGTCACATACGTCCTTGATATGATCGACCAGACCCCACCACTCCTGGATGACCACCACTCCTGGAGCGACTTTTTCGACTGGCGAAGCTAAATATCCTGAGGCAGAAGTGCCATTGCTTGGAAATTCAATTATTTGTCCCATAGACGAAGAAGCTACTCCAACAATCAGGCCTGTGCAATGACACCAAAATGCGACACGGGTTCGAAAAGAAATAGCTCAAAGTGCAACCGGCGCCAAATGTAGCCTCGAATCCACCCGACAGTTGTAAGCGGGCGACCATCAGCCAAGCATCGGACCGGCGGAGCGCAAGACTTCCTGGGGTACCCTCCAGCCGACCAAACGTTCGGCGATCGACGCAGAGAGTGAACTCCCTTGGTACAAGATGGTCCAAGTACCGTCCAAACACCTCAGCTCGGTTGAATCTCGACCTCGATCGCGAGCAAGGCGGTACTCTAGCGATTCCTTGATGCTCTCGGGAACGACGGAAAAATCGCTGCCGCGAATCAGGATACGTCCACCACCCGCCTTATCGGTGAACCCATCGATCAGCCTCGAACCAAGCTGCGGAATCACTGCAAACCGCGATGACACCAGGTCGCTCTCGACCACGAGAGAGGCATCTGTCCTCGATCTGAGAAACTCGATACCTCGTTCTGCGTCGTAGCCGATCTCAATAGAGTTCACGGCGTCTCCCGATACCGCAAGCCTACCATTGCGGCTTACCTGCAAACTCAGAGAGCCTGCCGAGGTATGGTCTCTCCTTGGCATGGACAGCTCACCAACGACATTCCACGCCTCTTCTTCGGGAAAGACCGACCCGGATATACGAGCTGCCAACATCCACAAGATCCCATAACCCGGGTGACGATCAAGAAGACGCCGAAGCGCAGAGACCAGCAGGGATCGGTCGCTGGCCAACTCTGCAATTATATAGGCCGCCTCAAGGGCGAGATCTACCGGATCTTCTGCCTCAATCCGAGCTAAGTAGCGGAGGTGCTCCAGAGGGTTCATGACATGAAACTATCACGATAAGACAGACTAAATAGCTATCCACAAAGGTTTGCTATTTCAGTATTCCACCCTTGGTCATAGCCATGACGTCAAGTGCCTTGTCGACCTCTTCCGGCGTCAATAGACCCTCTTCCAGAACAACAGTCCTTAGGTCTTTGTGCTCCTTGAGTGACTTCTTTATCACTTTAGCGGCGGCCTCGTAACCGATGTAAGGGTTCAGAGCTGTGCCGATAGAGGGGCTCGAAAGCGCGTAGCTCAAGCATCTCTCCCTATCGGCCTCTATTCCCGCTACACACTTTTCCGAAAGCGCGTTTGCAACCGACGACAAAAGCGAGATCGATTCGATGAGATTTCTTGCAATGACAGGAAGCATCACGTTCAGCTCTAAGTTTCCGGCTGAACCTCCGAACGCGACTGCTGCATCGTTCCCAATGATCTGGGCTACCACCTGGCAGACAGCCTCAGGCACAACAGGGTTGACCTTGCCAGGCATGATTGATGATCCCGGCTGGAGATCCGGAAGATGAATTTCGGCAAGTCCGCAACGCGGTCCCGAAGACATCCACCGCAGGTCATTCGCGATCTTGTAAAATGAAATCGCTATTGTTCGCAGGACCCCTGAAGCCTCGACGAGAGCGTCCCTTGCGCTCTGGGCTTCAAAGTGATCCCGGGCTTCAGACAGGGGAAGAGCTGTCTCCGAAACAAGAATCTCAATGGTACCCCTAGCAAAATCTGCCGGCGCATTAATGCCCGTTCCGACAGCGGTTCCACCTATGGGCAGTTCTCCCACCCTGGCGAGAATTGAATTTACACGCTCAATTCCATATCTCACCTGTGACGCATAGCCTGAGAACTCCTGCCCCAGCGTAACTGGCGTAGCGTCCATGAGGTGGGTACGCCCGGACTTCACCACGTCTTGGAATTCGGAGCTCTTGGCTCCTAGAGCCTCCGAAAGGTTGGCAAGTGCCGGAGTCAGCGTGTTCTTGAGAAGATTTGTTGCAGCAAGATGGATTGCGGACGGAAATATGTCATTTGAAGACTGAGATGCATTCGTGTCGTCATTTGGCTTTACGGTCTGCCCGATAGCCTCAGTGGCAAGAGTCGAGAGAACTTCATTCATGTTCATGTTGGAGGACGTTCCCGAGCCGGTTTGGTATACGTCAACTGGGAAATGATCGTCGTAATCTCCATTTGCTACTCGGATAGAAGCCTGATAGATCGCCTCCGCAACTTCGGCATCAATGATCCCCAACTTGGCATTCTGCCTAGCTGCGGCTCCCTTGATCGTCGCGAGGGCCCAAATCAGAGAGCGGCTGATTCGCAGGCCTGAAATCGGAAAGTTCTCAACCGCCCGTTGGGTCTGAGCCTGCCACTTGGCATTTACTGGAACCCGGACCTCACCCATCGAGTCATGCTCGATTCGAAATTCTGTTTCTTGAGACATCGGTTATCTCACCTCTCAATAATCCGCAAGCCAACAAGACAAAACTAGTCAAAATTAGCGAGGACTGGCTAATTGATTTCGACAACAGATAGCAATACAACTCTTCGTGACTTCTCAAAATCCTGCGTCAGATCTTCCCCCTAAAATTTTGTGGCTCCTAACAGCGTTTTTGCTTTGTATACCCAAAAAATTTTGAAACGCAAGGCATGCATGATAGGAGAGGACTAGAGTCTTGAACGTCGTGAAACCATTTTGGACCATCTCAAAGGTGAAGCTAGCAAAAAAGACTTCACTAAAAAGAAAGGCCTCTCTAGCCGTTGTAATGGCAGGCACGGCTACACTCGCTCAGCTTCTGGCAGGCGGCGGAACAGCCAGTGGCGAGACGATCGCCAGCGCCAAGGCGCAAGCGGCAGCAATTGTGGCACGGTTAAACGATCTCGGTGCGCAGGTTTCGCAGCTGGCCGAAAAGTACGATCAGGCACAGCTATCGCTATCACAGGTCAATCAGCAGGTCAAAAACGAGCAGTCAAAGATCGCTCAGACGCAATCCGACATAGCTTCGATAAGAGTTCAGCTGGCAAATGAGGCGATCAACGCCTATATAACCGGTGGGAGCCTGTCTGACCTGTCTACCCTACTGAACGAAAATCCGACCGAGGCATCAGTTCGTCAGGAGTACTTGAACACCGTAACCAACTCTCAGACTGATCTCATCGCCTCCTTCCAGGCCGCCACTCAGTCCCTTCAACAGCAGCAAGCGTCGTTGAAGAGCTTGCAGACTCAAGCTATCTCAGCTTTCAACCAGGTGACGGCTGCGAAGAGTGCGGCACAATCGGCGGTCGATCAGGAAAAAGCCCAGCTCAGTTCCGTCAACGGCACCATCGCATCCCTCGTTGCACAGCAACAGGCCTATCTCGCGCAACAGGCGGCGCAAATAGCGGCCCAAGATGCAGCCGCAAGAGCCCGCAAGACGATCATCGATGCACGACCAATTGCAAGTGCGTTCAATGCGCCTTCATCAAGCGGGAGCGGCTCGATGCCGACCGTCTCGGGAGGACAAGCGTCCATCGCAATCTCATGGGCGCGCCAGGAACTGGGTAAGCCATACGTTTTCGGCGGCTCAGGTCCAAACGCATTTGACTGCTCTGGTCTAACCGCGTTCGTCTACGCCAAGGCTGGAGTCAGTCTTCCCCACTCTGCGGCTGCGCAGTACAGCGACACCTCTAGAGTCTCGCTTTCCGCACTGCAACCAGGCGATCTAGTATTTTACTATTCTCCTATAAGCCATGTAGCTATCTACATCGGTGGCGGCATGGTCATTCAAGCACTCAACGAGGCTGCTCCGGTCGAGATCTCCGGAATCTATTGGGCCGGGGTGCCGGTAGCCGCCGGACGGGCTTAGACTCACCCGAACCGCTTTCGATAGCTAGACTGGCGCTAGACAAATCTACGGAGGGTAGGAGTGCGGGCAGTAGTCATTGTTGACAAAGAAGTGACGATCGCCAACGTCCCGGATCCAAGGTGTGGCTCTGAGGAACTACTCGTTGAGGTGAGGGCGGCAGGTCTCAACGCTGCAGACGTTCTTCAAAAGAGGGGTTTCTATCCTGCACCACCTGGCATTCCTCAGGACATCCCCGGCCTGGAGTTTTCAGGTATTGTGATCGAAGCAGGAAGTCAGACCACGGGGTTCAAGACTGGCGACGCCGTCATGGGCGTCATTGGCGGGGCGGCTCAGGCTGAACTCTGCAAGATCCATTTT
>JAJYVK010000161.1 GCA_021792075.1 Actinomycetes bacterium
CGCGTCGAGAGCATGGACCTTGTGGTCGGGAGTGAGAATCAGCGGGTTGATCTCGACGAGATCAGCGTCGCCTTTCACGAAGGCATCATAGAGCTTTACCAGGATCTCACTCACGCCTTCGATCGCAGGCTCATCGATTCCGGCACGCTTCGACACGTCGCGGGCCTCCGCCAAGGTGATTCCGTCCAGCGGGTTGACATGATACTTGATGATGGCGTCAGGATCGGTGGCTGCAACCTCTTCAATATCGACCCCACCTTTGGCGCTGACCATCGCCATGTGCAGCTTTGCAGCCCTGTCCAGCGTAAAAGAGACGTAGTACTCCTTCTCGATATCCGACGCGTGCTCCACCCAAACCCTCTTTACGAGATGGCCCTTGATATCCATCCCAAGGATGTTGCTAGCATGGGTCACGGCCTCGTCATGGCTGTTGGCAATCTTGATCCCGCCGGCCTTACCGCGACCGCCTACCTGCACTTGGGCTTTGATTACTGCCGGATAACCGACTTTATCGGCAATGGCAACTGCACCATCGACGGTTTCAGCAACGCCGCCTGGCGAAGTGGGGATTCCATACTGGGCAAAGAATTGCTTGCCCTGATATTCAAAAAGATCCACCTTTTCTCTCCTTGAGTTTGAAGGTCAGACGTGTAAATCGATCCGATTGACACTCATGAGCTTGGGTTAGCCAAGTGAACGTTCCCTTTGGTCGAGAGCATCGGCCAACCATTGCGAGATGGTCGGCAGTGAGGACCCTGGAGTGAATACCTCCGCAACACCGACCTCTTTGAGTCTCGGTATATCGCCATCGGGTATGATTCCCCCGACTACAACCAGCACATCTCCCAAGCCCTGTTCCTTGAGAAGTTCGCATATTCTCGGAACCAAGGTCATGTGAGCGCCGGAAAGCAGTGAGAGTCCAAGGGCATCAGCGTCTTCTTGTGCTACTGCCTGAATAATCTGTTCAGGGGTCTGATGCAATCCGGTGTAGATGACTTCAAAGCCAGCGTCACGAAGCGCTCTTGCGATCACTTTCACACCGCGATCATGGCCATCAAGCCCAGGCTTGGCAACGACTACTCGATATCGACGATCCACGTGGCAAATTGTAGACAGAAATTCAACCCTATGTGCAAACACATCCTGAAATAAGGACAAAATACCTGCAAAGGAGGTTTAATCTTTTTGCCAGCTCAAATTTCCTGGCCTCGATGCGCCCGTGGGGCGGAGAACGGGACAAGGGGTCAAAATGGCCTAGGTAGCGAATCTTTCCGAGGTGAAAGACAGCGCAACGAAGCGCACGACAGCTGCCTCGGATACTAAATACGCCTCCTCCAAAAGCGAATGAGGCCAGGCCCAACCTAGATCTGATTGACTCGCTGAACTCGTGCCCACGGAATTATGCTAGCAGTGCTGGAAAAATAGGCACGATGTTGTGTGCTGACCACGGGTCCGGAATCTATGCTTAGAAAGCCAGACTAGAGGCCTGTCGCGGGGTTCAGGATGCTCGTGTTTAAGGAGACCGATGAAGCTTGTTGTCGCTGTAATCAAGCCGTTCAAACTTGATGACGTCAAAGAAGCCCTGGATCATCTTGACATCAAAGGAATGACCGTAACCGAAGCGCAGGGCTACGGACGCCAGTCCGGCCATACAGAGATCTATCGCGGTTCGGAATACCAGGTCTCTTTCGTTCCTAAGATTCGAATAGAAATCGCCCTCGACGACGCCATGGTCGAAGCCGTAGTAGACGCTATCGTGACGGCGGCGCAGACCGGCAAGATCGGTGACGGCAAGATCTGGATAACTCCGATCGAAGAGCTGGTGCGTGTGAGAACAAACGAGAGAGGCACCGACGCTCTCTAGGCTACCAAGCTCATTGTTAACAATGTGGTAACAGTCAATACTCAATTCTGAAACTTAGCCCTGCCTAGCTTGTAGGGGTACTGGCGCGGGGATCCCCCTCGCGCAGAGCCACAACGAAGTGGTCAGATACAAGAAAAGCTAGACAATGAGAAGGGCGAGCCAATGAATTCCAGCTCTGCCGGCGCCAGGCAATCTGCTGTCGGTTCCCTCCCGGCAGTGGTGACGCGGCCTGACGGGGGCAGAACCCGAGCCGACATAACCGCGACCAGGCCACGATTTCCCGGTCCAGCAGGAAACGAACTCAGCGAATTGGTTCAGGCTGCATCGACAATAAGAATCCGGTCCAGCGTCGGTTGCAGATCAAATGAGGGCCCGCCTCGGCCTAAACGCCAAACGACTAGACCGGGCAAAAGAAAGCTCTTCGCAAGCTCTGGGCCGTTTGCTTTGACACAAAACCCCCCACCGAGACCTAATGTATCTGGTCCTTCAAGGTTGCACGGGCTGGTGCTCGGCCCGAAAGCCCGTCGCGACACCAGAGCTGGCACACTCTGGACCCGAAGTTGTCTCACTGCCGTCGAGTTCCAAAAATACTGCAAAGGAGAATCATGAAGCTTGTCGTGGCCGTCATCAAGCCGTTCAAACTTGATGACGTAAAAGAGGCCCTTGAGCGCATCGAAATCAAGGGCATGACAGTCAACGAGGCACAGGGCTACGGCCGTCAGTCAGGACACTCCGAGGTATATCGAGGCGCCGAGTATCAGGTCGCCTTCGTTCCAAAGGTGAAGATCGAGATCGCCGTGGATGACGCAATGGTGGATGAGGTCGTCGACGCTGTCGTCGCGTCAGCCCAGACCGGCAAGATCGGCGATGGCAAGATCTGGGTGATTCCTATAGAAGAGTTGGTTCGGGTGAGAACAAACGAGAGAGGCACAGACGCTCTCTAAAAAGACAGCACAGTACACAAGGGGCAGTCACACTAAATCTGCCCCTTGTGTCAGTTCCAAGTCCTCTAGTATTGAGTTGTCCAAGAGAGACTAAGGAACGATGACCGCGGACCTCCAGCTAATCATAGAGAACTTCAAGAAGGAAAGAACTGCGCTTCTGAATGGACCGGGGATCGATCCGCGACGAATAACGAGAGAACTCACCGAGCTGAGCGACGCTCTTCTGAAATCCCTCTACCCTTCGCCGGCACCTCCAGGAACGGCACTAATAGCACTGGGGAGCTACGCTGATTTCGAGTTGACACCTAGCAGCGACCTTGACGTCGTTCTGCTTCACAAGCCAAAAGTGGCGGTGGAGACTCTGGCACAGTCCATATGGTATCCGCTATGGGATGTGGGTCTCAAAATAGACAACTCGGTCAGAACCCCAAAACAGGCGATACAAATGGCGATCTCCGACCCGAGGGTTCTCAACGGGCTCTGCCGTCCGAGATTGGTGGTCGGCGACAGAGAGCTCGTCATCGAAATGGACGAGATGCTCCGGCTTGCCTGGATGAAAAAACGAAAACACCTTCTCAGCGTCGTAATCGGATACGCGAGTGAACGCCACCGTGCCTTCGGGGAGTTGGCATATTTGCTTGAACCCGATGTGAAAGATTCCAAGGGAGGTCTAAGAGATTTCGGGGTGATCAAGGCACTGGAATACTTGGAAGACACCGACCTACTGGGCAGCGGGCTGATGGGGGTTTACGACGCTCAAAAGATGCTCCAAGACTGCAGGGTGACACTACATCTCAAGAACCCTAGGAGTTCGAACAGGCTCTCCCTCCAAGACCAGGACGCAGTAGCCGAGGCGCTCGGCCTTTCGGACGCTGACCACCTGATGGAGGAGATAGCGCAAGCCGGAAAGACCGTCTCCTTCGCCTTTGACACCATTTCCCGAAAGCTTATGACTACGGTATCCAGACGCCCCACGCCACGTTTGAACCTGCCTAGTTACTTTGCGCTTCATGGCGATGAAATCTCGCTGGCTATGCCCGACGGGGCAAGACCCACCTTCACCATGCTTCTGCGAATGGCCGTCATTGCCAGCTCGAACAATCTGCATATCTCGGAAAGATCCCTCGAGGAGCTTTCAGACGCCAACATCGAGACTGCAGAGCTATTTAGCGAAGAGGAGTTCCAGAGTTTCATCAGCTTCTTGTCGACAGGCCCGTCGATGATTCAAGTCGCTGAAGCTCTCGACCATTTCAGGCTCTTCGAGATGATTCTTCCCGAATGGAAAGAAGTGCGGTGCAAGCCGCAAAGGAACGCCTATCACACCTATACTGTGGATCGCCATCTTCTCGAGACTGTCGTAAATGCGGCAAGGCTGAGAAGACGGGTGAGGCGCCCGGACCTATTGCTAGTGGCCGCGCTTCTCCATGACATCGGTAAAGGCTTTCCAGGCGATCACACCGAAGCTGGGGTCAAGATCCTGCCGAAGATCTGCAAGCGGCTTGGAATGAGTTGGAAAGACACCGAGATCGTCACCTGTCTCGTACAAAACCATCTGACCCTAGCTGATACTGCAACAAGAAGGGATATCTCAGACCCTGCGACAATAGCCAAGGTGGCGGATCTCCTCAAAGAGCCTCTTGTCGTCGAGCTTTTGGAGGTTTTGACAGAGGCAGACTCCCTTGCAACCGGGCCCAGCGCTTGGAGCCGATGGAAATCGAACCTGGTCTCCGAACTAGCGGCCAAGACCTTACGATCCATGGAGGGCTTGCAGCCGGAGGAGGGCTCGCTGGGCGACCAGGGATTCGACGATCTGATCGCTCGCGCTGGAGAGGGATGGGCAATGGATGCCAGCCCAGATGGGCTCAAGATTGTGGCACCCGATAGGCCCGGCCTCTTCTCCCTTGTCACAGGCACGCTTGCGCTCGTCGGTGCAGATATCGTCGCTGCGAGAGCGGGATCAAAGGGTCGCAAGGCTCTCGAAGACTTTCTGCTACAGCCTCCGGAAGGAAGGCCGACGGATTGGAACAGGTTTGCCAGAGAACTCCAGAAAAGCTTTGACGAGCCTGCCAGCCTGCCCTTAAGGCTGAGCGACAAGGCAAAGAACTATTCGAGGGCCCGCAGACGCTCCGGAGTCCAGTTGGTTCCTTCCAGAGTGGTGATTGCACCAGATGCGTCTTCGCGAGCAACGGTAGTGGAGGTCTGGGCGCCAAACCGAATCGGACTGCTCCATGACATCACCTCGGTCATGGCAAGGTTGTCGCTCTCTATCGCCCATGCCAAGGTGCTGACCCTGGGCGACGACGTCGTCGACAGCTTCTATCTGACCGACAGCGACGGCGCACCCATCTCCAATCCGGAGCTGCTCACCGACCTCAGTTCGGCACTCATGGAAGTCCT
>JAJYVK010000162.1 GCA_021792075.1 Actinomycetes bacterium
GCTCCAAGCTACGAACTCGACTCTCTCGCTGCGAAATGGCTGGGCAGTTCCTACTCCGGTTTTGGCACCGGCAAACTTGGTGCGAACCTCTCGTTGGGTTTGGACGACGACCGGCATTCGGCGACTCTGTCCTCAATGGTTGATGTCGGGGTGAAGATCCTTGACAGAATTGGCCGGACACTGGGGACCGGAGCTCTTCGGGATCTTTATGAGAATGTTGAAAAGCCGCTTATAACCGTCCTTGCCAAGATGGAGGCATTGGGAATCCTTGTTGATAGGGAATATCTGTCAACCTTGCAGCGGGAGTTCGCAGCCGAGGCGATGGAGCTTCAAAGCGAGATTCAGGCGATGGTTGGCTACGCATTCAACGTAAACTCCACCCAGCAGCTCGGAAAGGTGCTGTTCGAGAGGCTTGGCCTACCTCCGCAGAAGAGAACGAAGACCGGCTATTCTACCGATGCTCGAAGCCTTGAACGCCTTCTCGGACTGCACCCGATAGTGGAGAAGATATTGCGCTATCGAGAGGTGGAAAAGCTTCGCTCCACATATGGGGAAGGATTGATTGCTGAGGTTGGGTCCGATGGACGGATTCACGCCACGTTTTCGCAGACTGTGGCAAGAACGGGCCGGCTCTCATCGGATCACCCAAATCTTCACAACATCCCGATACGGACAGAAGACGGTAGGAAGTTTAGAAAGGCATTTATTGCTCCCAAGGGCAGGCGGCTGGTAATAGCTGACTATTCGCAGATAGAACTCAGGGTTATAGCGCATCTGTCGCAGGATCCAGGTCTTGTCGAAGCTTTTGAACGCGGTATAGATATCCATCGGCAGACCGCCAGCTTCACCTTTGGCGTGCCTTTGAGCGAGGTTACGGCTTTGCAGAGGAACAAGGCGAAGATGGTGGCTTATGGGCTCGCTTATGGGATGGAGGCGTATGGGCTTTCTCAGCGCCTGGGGATATCGGTGCCCGAAGCTGATGAGATCCTCAAGGCTTTTTTTGCAGCGTTTCCAAAGGTGAGCAGTTATATGAAAGAGACCGTCGACAAAGCCAGAAGAGATGGGTATACGATGACCGAATTTGGCCGGATTCGTCCCCTGCCGGAGCTCGCTTCGCATAATTACAGGTTGCGTGAGGCGGCAGAGAGACAGGCGATGAATGCCGGGATTCAAGGATTGGCGGCCGACATATTCAAGATCGCTTTGGTGAAGTTGGATATGGAACTTGAAACCTTGGACGCAGACATTGTGCTTCAGGTTCACGATGAGGTCCTGGTTGAGTGCGCCGAAAACAATGTAAATGAGATCGAGGTTTTGGTGAAGCGCGTTCTTGAAGGGGCTGTGGCACTCACGGTGCCACTAGAGGTCAATGTCTACACTGGTACCAGCTGGGCGGATGCAAAATAGGAGCTTTGAAAATCACTGGCTCGAAATCATGGTTGGTTTCTGGCATCAATCGGTGAAGATTGTCGCTAATGTATTTGGAATCTACACTGTTAGATTTGGCCAAAATTGTTGGCTGATCTAGCAAGAACTTGAGCTTCACCATTGGGTTCAAGAAAGATTGTAAGGAAAGAAAGCGACCCAACTAAATGTCCGATACTACTAACACCCCTGACAACGATGGAGTTTCCGCACCTGAGGCGGTCCTCGAAGGGGAGTACACTCCGCGCGTGATCACCTTTGATGATCTCGGAGATACTTCGCTTGACGAAGCGATATCTGGAACCATCGTCGAATTTGAAGATGGCGATCTCGTTTTTGGCAAGGTGGTGAAGGTTGACAAGGACGAGGTTCTCTTGGACATCGGTTTCAAGTCCGAGGGTGTCATTCCTGCACGTGAGCTTTCTATTCGTCACGATATAGACCCTTTCGAGATAGTCCAGCTAGGTGACGAGATCGAGGCTCTGGTTCTGCAGAAAGAGGATAAGGAAGGTCGTCTTGTCCTTTCGAAGAAGAGGGCTCAATATGAGCGAGCGTGGGGCACAATAGAAGCCATCAAGAACGCCAACGGCGTTGTCAAAGGACCCGTCATCGAGGTGGTCAAGGGAGGCCTCATCGTAGATATAGGTCTGCGTGGATTCCTTCCAGCATCGCTGGTGGAGCTGAGGCGCGTAAGGGATCTCCAGCCGTATGTGGGCAAGGTTGTCGAGGCCAAAATCATCGAGCTCGACAAGAACCGCAATAATGTTGTACTGTCTCGCAGATCATGGTTGGAAGAGACACAGAAAGAGCAGCGGGAAGAGTTTCTCGAGAATCTCAAACCAGGCGAAGTCCGACGTGGCATAGTCTCCTCGGTAGTCAACTTCGGGGTGTTCGTTGATCTTGGTGGGATGGACGGTCTGGTCCACGTCTCCGAACTGTCGTGGAAGCATGTAGACCACCCCTCCTCGGTTGTCCAGGTGGGCGACGAAATCCAGGTGCTGGTCCTGGATGTTGACCTGGACAAGGAGAGAATCTCTCTGTCCTTGAAGGCAACGCAGAGCGATCCATGGCAGGAGTTCGCCAATGCCCATAAGGTTGGCGAGCTGGTGTATGGTCGAGTTACCAAGCTCGTGCCGTTTGGTGCTTTCATACAGGTCGGAGAGGGTATTGAAGGACTCGTTCACATCTCCGAGATGGCGGCCCATCACGTCGACCTGCCGGAGCAGGTTGTCCAGCCCGGCGAGGAGCTGTGGGTTAAGATCATAGATATTGACCTTCAGCGCCGGCGGATCTCTCTCTCGATCAAGCAGGCGGCAGAGGGTGGAGAGGTTGCAGCTGAGTACCGCGAGGCCTTTGGTGAGCATGCCTACGATGAGGAAGGAAACTACATCGGCCAGATTGACTACTCGCTAGAGTTCACTCCTGAAACCGAGGCGCAGGCCGCGTGGGCGGAGTACGTCGCCGAGCACGGCTTGGAGGTCCCGGCCTCCCCTGGACAGTCAGGTGGCGAGGAGGATCAGTCGGCTGTGCATGAGGCTCATGCCGATGGTGGAGATGCCGCAGAATCGGGAGATGAGTAAGGGCACTTCCTCGCCAGTCATCGGTCTAACCGGCGGCATTGGATCGGGAAAGAGCACGGTATCGGCGAAGCTTGCCCAATTGGGTGCCTGCGTGATCGATTCCGATGTGGTAGCCCGCGAGGTCGTCCAGCCCGGGACCAATGGCCTTCAGTTGGTGGTGGACCGTTTCGGGACAGAGGTGCTTTCCGATGACGGCTCTCTGGATAGAGCCAAGCTGGCAAGATCGGTCTTCACGGATTCCAAGGCGCGAAGTGATCTGAACGCGATCCTTCACCCTCTTATTGAACGCGAGATCGCTAGGCAGGTTCTGGCCTGCTCAACGATTGGGACCCTCCCGATAGTGGTTGTTATTCCTCTTCTAGTGGAGACTAACGCAGTGGCGCGTTATGGGTTTGCGAAGGTTGTCGTTGTCGATCTTCCTGAAGAGTTAGCCGTGGCAAGGGTCGTTGCCTCAAGGGATATGACTGAGGTTGAGGTAAGAGAGAGGGTGGCAGCTCAGGCATCGCGAGAAGAGCGGCTTGCTAAGGCGGATTATGTGATAGACAACTCTGTCGAACCTGCCGCTCTCGACGAGCAGGTGGCGGCATTATGGGAAGAACTGAAGGCGTTATCCTGAGATTCGGTTTTAGAGTGGTGATGTGAGTAGGTTCGAGGTAGTAGCCCCGTACGCGCCTGCTGGAGATCAGCCTCAGGCTATAGCCAGACTTTCCGAGGGAGTCAAGAAAGGGCAGAGGTTTCAGACGCTTCTAGGAATTACCGGTTCGGGCAAGAGCGCCACCATTGCCTGGACTATAGAGGCCGTCCAGAAGCCGACTCTGGTGATCGCACCCAACAAATCCCTCGCGGCTCAGCTTGCCTCGGAATTTCAGGATTTCTTTCCGAAGAACAGGGTGGAATATTTTGTCTCATACTACGACTACTACCAGCCCGAAGCATATATCCCGAGTTCTGACACTTTCATCGAGAAGGATGCGACGGTAAATGACGAAATTGATCGGCTTCGTCATTCCGCCACGTCAGCATTATTGACTAGGCGCGACGTGATCGTAGTGGCGTCGGTTTCTTGCATCTATGGACTTGGTTCCCCCGCCGAGTACATGGACAAGATCCAGTTCTTCAGAGTTGGCGAAAGCTACAATTTGCGTGAGGTGCTGCGGAAACTCGTTGACATGCAGTACGAAAGAAACGATATCAACCTCGTCAGAGGCAAGTTCAGAGTCAGAGGTGACACTCTTGAGATCCATCCCTCCTATGAGGAGATGGCGTTTCGGGTGGAGATGTTCGGAGATGAAGTCGATCGGATTGTGAAGGTCGACACCCTTACCGGCGAGCAGTACGAGATACTCGAGGAGCTGGCGGTTTTCCCTGCAAGCCACTATGTGGCTGGTGACGAAAGCATTAAGAGAGCGATTGATTCAATTCGAGATGAGCTCCGAGTTCGCCTTAGAGAATTCGAGGACGCTGGAAGGATACTCGAGGCCCAGAGACTGAGCATGAGAACTCAGTTCGACTTGGAAATGCTTGCTGAGGTTGGATTCTGTCACGGGATCGAGAACTACTCGAGACATCTCGATGGCCGCGCCCCGGGGGAGCCGCCCTTTACTTTGCTGGACTATTTCCCCGACGACTTTCTTCTCGTCATCGATGAGTCACACGTGGCCGTGCCGCAGATACACGGTCAGTACGCGGGCGATCGGTCGCGCAAGGAGACGCTGGTGGAACACGGATTCCGGCTGCCTTCAGCGTTGGACAATCGCCCACTTAGATTCGACGAGTTTTACAACAAGATCAATCAGGCGATCTTCATGTCCGCTACGCCGTCGAAGTACGAGATCTCGCAATCATCTCAAGTGGTTGAACAGATCATTCGCCCGACGGGATTGATGGATCCGAAGATTCAGGTTCGGCCGACCAAGGGGCAAATTGACGATCTCGTCTCGGAGATAAATGAGAGAGTGGCTGTCTCGGAGAGGGTGCTGATAACCACTCTCACAAAGAAGATGTCGGAGGATCTGACTGAATACCTAGTCGAGCTCGGTCTGAGGGTGCGCTATTTACACTCCAATATCGAAACGCTGGAACGAATTGAGATTTTGCGGGATCTGCGTCTAGGAGAGTTCGACGTACTTGTCGGGATAAACCTTTTGCGCGAGGGCTTGGACCTGCCTGAAGTTTCTTTGGTG
>JAJYVK010000163.1 GCA_021792075.1 Actinomycetes bacterium
TTTTGAGGAGACAAGGTTGGGAAACGCTGCTCTTTGGATTTAGAATCTCATGGAGCCGAGGGGCGATAAATGGAATCAAACGAGCCGTATGGGGCTGGTGAGGTAGGTTGACTTCCGTGGCAAATCCAATTAGAGGTCTTGTGCTGGCGGGCGGAACCGGCACCCGTCTTAGGCCTATCACCCACACCTCAGCGAAGCAGCTGGTGCCTCTTGCCAACAAGCCGATCCTTTTTTATGGTCTTGAATCTCTGGCTAGGGCGGGGGTCAATGAGGTCGCCATGATCGTCGGGGACACCCGTGAGGAGGTCAAAGCAGCGGTAGGAGACGGTTCGAGATTCGGGATGAACGTCACATATATTCATCAGGAAAAGCCGCTTGGTCTTGCACACTGCGTGCTCCTAGCTCGGAAATTACTAGGCGATTCCGATTTCATCATGTATCTGGGGGATAACTTCATCCGTGACGGCGTGGACGCCTTTGTTCAGAGCTTTTCTGAGAGAAGCGATGGTACCAACGCTCAGATATTGCTGGCAAAAGTACCTGATCCGCACAGGTTTGGGGTAGCTACCTTGGATTCAACGGGTAACGTCGTCTCACTCGTCGAAAAGCCCAAGGTGCCTGCGTCGGACTTGGCTCTGGTGGGGGTGTATCTGTTCGATCCGACAATTCACGAGGCAGTGAGGTCAATTGCACCATCCGCGCGGGGTGAGCTCGAAATTACGGATGCCATTCAATGGCTTATCTCCAATGGCAAGAGTGTCAAGTCTCATATTGTCGAGGGCTACTGGAAGGATTTGGGCGAACCAGAGGCGCTTCTGGAAGGAAATCGTCTTGTGCTTGAGTCTTTGGAGCGAAGAGTCGAAGGAGAAGTCGACGAACTCTCGAGGATCGAAGGCCGAGTCGCTTTGGAGCCGGGTGCGACAGTGGTGCGGTCCATCATACGCGGTCCAGCTATCGTTGGCCATGGCGCTGTCATCAAGGATAGCTTCATTGGACCTTTTACATCGGTGGCTGCGGGATGTGTCATAGAGTCAAGTGAGGTTGAGCATTCGATCATATTGAACGACAGCCGGATAAGCAACATTCATCGGCTGGAGGGTTCGATCATAGGCAAATCAGCCGTGGTGGCCAAGACCGAAAGGCGTCCGCTGGCCAATCGTCTGGTTGTGGGAGACCATTCCCGGATCGACTTGGTGTGAAGCTCTTTCGAGAGGCTTTTCACTTGAGGATTCAAGCTACTCTAGCCTTTAGTCACGAAAATTCGCAGGAGATTGCCGATGAGGTTGATGGTCACAGGTGGAGCTGGATTTATTGGCTCCAATTTCGTCAGATACTGGATCAAGAAATATCCCGCTGACAAGGTTGTTGTCTATGACGCACTGACGTATGCCGGATCTCTGACATCGTTGGCGGATTTGGAGGGCTCCTACAGGTTCGTCCATGGGGACATTGCTGACAGCGAAGCTGTCGTGTCGGCATTGCGTGAGAACAAGACCGAGGTAGTTGTGAACTTTGCCGCCGAATCCCACAATTCTTTGGCGATTATTGATCCTGGAAGATTTTTTCGAACTAATGTCATGGGAACTCAGGGGCTACTGGAAGCATGTCGTCACAGCGATATCGAAAGGTTTCACCACGTCTCGACCTGTGAGGTATATGGAGACTTGGATCTGGATTCCCCTCACTCCTTTACCGAGTCATCTCCCTATTTGCCGCGCACTCCATATAACGCTTCAAAGGCCGGAGCTGACCACGCCGTACGGGCCTACCACCTCACTTACGACGTGCCGATCTCAATTACAAACTGCTCAAACAACTACGGCCGCTATCAGTTTCCTGAAAAGGTTATTCCCTTATTCGTTACGAACGCTTTGGACGATATGCCGTTACCGCTCTACGCCTCTACTCAAAACAGGAGAGAGTGGATCCATGCCCTTGACCACTCCAGCGCAATCGAGGCTGTGATCAGAAGGGGAAGGGTCGGAGAGACTTACCATGTTGGAACCGGCATCGAAAAGAGCATAGAGGAGATAGCGGACCTGGTGATAGAGGCATTGTCAAAGCCCGCCAGTCTGAAGACCATTGTTCCCGATAGGCCGAGTCATGACAGGAGATATCTTCTGGATTCATCTAAGATTCGCACCGAGCTTGGATGGGAGCCAGAGGTCGGGTTTGAGGATGGACTTCGCGATGTCATCGAGTGGTATGCGCTGAACCGCTCCTGGTGGGAGCCTTTGAAGGCAAACGCTCCAGTTGTGGAGGGTCAAGCCTGGGCAAAGAACTCCTCTTAGGGCGAAGGAGAGGCTTCATTGGGTATCAAGGTCATGGTTACCGGTGGTTCCGGTCAGGTTGGCAGCGAGTTGGTCAGGTCTTTGCTGAACATCGGTGGCATAGACGACGTATATGCGCCGTCATCCGCTGAGGTTGACCTCACCGCCAGGGAATCGGTTCTTGGGGCTGTCACATCGATGAAGCCCGACTGGATATTCCACGTCGGCGCCTGGACCCAGGTCGACTCCTGTGAAGACAATCCCAAGCGGGCGTTCGCCGTAAATGGTCTTGGCTCGAGGTTCATAGTCCAGGGAGCAGATATCGTGGGTGCCCGAGTATGTTATCTATCTACCGACTACGTGTTCGACGGAGCTTCTGATAGACCGTACCTAGAGTGGGATCCTGTCGGACCAAGGACAGTATATGGGGCATCGAAGCTGGCTGGCGAGAAGGAGATGCGCACGCAAGATCTTATTGTGCGCACTTCCTGGGTTATGGGGGAGTACGGGCATAACATGGCGAAGACGCTTATTCGCCTGGCGAAGGCGGGTGGCGGCTGTCGCTTCGTCGATGATCAGATCGGGACTCCTACGGTCGTGTCTGATCTGGTCAAAGCCTTAGTTGAACTTTTCATGGATAGCCATTCCGGTATTTTTCATGTCTCGAATTCTGGTGAAACTTCTTGGTTCCAGGTTGCTCGTTTCGTGTTCGAGCTGCTTGGCGAGGATCCAGATAGAATTACTCCGGTCAGTTCATCTGAGATGGGCGGTTACAAGGCCCCGAGGCCCAAGTATTCGGTGCTCGACAATTTTGCTCTCAGGGGAAGCGGAATTAATGCGCTGCTACCCTGGCAGGAATCACTTTCCGGTCTTGTTCTGAAACTTTCGGCGGGGTCATAGGGCGCTGTGGAGAGGCTTGTTGAAGCGGTAGTTGTGAATTACAATGCCGGAGAGCAGCTTGAAAGGGCAGTCAAGTCTCTGATTGATGATGGCATCGAAAGGGTCTGCATCGTCGACAACGCCTCAGAAGACGGCTCCACCAGCTTTGTCGACGATGCAGAAAAAAGGGTGCTTGTGGTCAAGCCAGGCAAGAACCTTGGATACGGCCGCGCTGTAAACCTGGGTTTTGGACAGACGGATTCCCGTTATGTTGTCGTATGCAATCCGGACATAGAGGTTGTACATGGTGCGCTTTCGAGCCTTTTGAGCGAATTGCATGCTGACAAAGACTGTGCCCTTGTGGGACCGCGGATCATTAATTTCGACGGATCCACCTACCCTTCGGTGAGGCATTTTCCAAGGCTAACGGATGCCGCAGGCCATGCCGTATTGGGCCAGCTTTTTCCCGGCAACCCATTTACCAGACGATACAGGATGCTGGGTGTAGATCATCGGGGATCATTTTCGGCGGATTGGGTTTCAGGCGCGTTTTTCCTGGTGCGATCCGATGTATTCAAAAAGGTAGGCGGCTTCGACGAGCGATTCTTCATGTACCTCGAGGATGTATTTCTCTGCAGGACCATCCGTGAACACGGCTACAGTGTCAGGTTCTGCGGGAATGCGGTTGTCCGTCACGATCAGGGCTTGACGACGGCATCTAGACCCGTTCGTATGATTCTTGCACATCACAAATCTCTTTGGACCTATGCAAGGCTGACCAAAAAGGGTTGGAGAAAGCTGGAGCTACTGCCCATTGGCGTGGGCATCGCAGTGAGAATGTCGATCTCGTTATCGATTGTCATTTTGGGTCGAAGGGCAAAAAAACCCGAGTTGGATCGAACTTAGTAGGGGATTGTGTACTTGTTTGATCTAATCGGGGGCTAGCCTAAATGCGTCATGGCAAAGGGTTCAATTGGTAAACAGGTAGCTCGCGCTGCTGCAACGGGCGGGGGCCGTACGACGAGAGGTGAGATCCCGTTGGGGTTCTACACCATACTTGCGATAATCAGCATTCTTGGGATCTTCCTCATCGGGTATTCCAGGTACGAACTTCAGCATCCGGTTGCAAAGCCGGTAGTTCACCCCGTAATAGGCGACAACTGGAACTTTGCTTTCGGGGTATACGATTGCTCGTCCTTCCTGCCAAATCTGCCAAAGGCAGCCACTAGTTCCAAGGCCTCTTTTACAACCACCGGAAATGGGATAGTCAACCTTTCGCCGAAGGTGGCTGCTGATGAGGGAACGGGAGCAACTCTGGGCAAGTTTGCCTCCTACTACAAGGGCTTGAGCTTCACTTCGACATCCGTCACGGTGCCTTCCAAGGGTGTCATAAAATCTGGCGCCTCATGCAACGGGAAGCCCACTCAGCTGGAGACCGCCGTTTGGAGCTCAGTTCTCTCGACTTCACCAAAAATATATACCGGGGATCCGTCAAAAGTAGTAATTTCTAATAACGACGAACTTGTCACAGTCGGATTTGTTCCCAAGGGGGTGTCGTTGCCGAAGCCACCATCTGCATCGCAGCTTGCCAATGTCTCCGCAACTACTACCACCTCGGCGGCTACGACAACGACAAAGCCGCCTAGTACGACAACTACAAGCAAGGGCTCCACTACGACCTCGTCGGCTGGATGATTAGTCACGTTGACCTATGAGATCACATTCGCGCGTACCTTCAGTAACTGAATGCAACTGGGCTCCAAAGGGGTTTTAGCCAATGAAGGCAATAATTTTGGTGGGCGGTGAAGGGACTCGTCTGAGACCTTTGACCTTCGACGTCCCTAAGCAGATGCTTGAGGTGGCTGGGATCTCGATGTTGGAGCGGGTTGTCAACCGCCTGGCTTACTTTGGAGTCACTGAAGTCGTTTTGTCACTCGGGTATCGTCCTGATGTTTTCTTGAATTCCTATCCCGACGGGTATATTGGCAGCGTCAAGCTTAGCTATG
>JAJYVK010000164.1 GCA_021792075.1 Actinomycetes bacterium
GATCTCGTTTCTCTATCCGGCTAGAAATCAAGAGGTGACCCAGGGCTTGGCGGAGGGACACGTGACCGCCCTCGCTCTCGAGCTTTTGCCGAGAATCAGCCGAGCACAAAGCATGGATGCGCTGTCATCACAAGCCTCCTTGGCTGGATATAAAGCAATGATCATTGCAGCAGCTCGGTTGGACAAGATTATCCCGATGCAGATGACTGCGGCTGGAACGCTTGCTCCGGCGAGAGTGTTTGTAATGGGCGCCGGCGTGGCAGGTTTGCAGGCGATAGCAACTGCGCGAAGGCTTGGAGCGATCATCGAGGCCTTCGACGTACGTGCAGCCGTGAAGGATCAAATTGAAAGTCTTGGTGCCAAGTTCATTGAAATTCCTCTGGAGAGCTCGGAGGGAAGCGGAGGCTATGCAGCCGAGCAATCGGAGGAATACCTGAGTCGGCAGCGGGAGTTACTGAGCGAGCGGGTTGCTGCCGCAGATATCGTCATCACGACGGCTGCCGTTCCAGGCAAAAAGGCGCCAATTCTCGTCACGAATGAGATGGTATCTAAGATGCGTGCTGGTTCAGTGATAGTGGATCTGGCGGCTGAGTCCGGCGGAAACTGTGAAGTGACTGTTCCCGGCGAAGAGATACTTTATAGCGGAGTCAATATTGTTGGAATTTTGGACGTGCCGAGTTCGGTCTCGGTCCATGCGAGCCAAACGTACTCCCGAAATGTCTCCAACCTGCTTTTGGCACTTCTCAAGGAAGGAGAGTTCAACATTGATTTCAGTGATGAACTGGTAAACGCATCCTGCGTGACTCACTCTGGTGAGATTCGGCTTGGATTCGGGGGCGCAGCAAAAGGTAACAATAGTCAGTAGTGAAGGGAATCAATAATGAGTCCAGAGTTGGTTGGATACATAACTACCTTCGTTCTCGCTGCCTTCGTGGGGATCGAGGTCATATCAAAAGTTCCAACAATCTTGCATACCCCTTTGATGTCGGGCAGTAACGCCATACACGGCATCATCTTTGTAGGTGCTCTCTCGGTTACCTCGGCGTCTCATGGTACCGTTCAGCTATGGCTGGGCCTTCTCGCAGTCGTGCTAGCGACGATCAACGTTGTGGGTGGATTTGTCGTCACGGACAGGATGCTTGAGATGTTCAAACCACGCCGCCCGGCCGAAGAGAAAAGGTAGGTCGATCTCAGTTGTCTCATATAAACATGCTGGCGACCTCGGGTTTGACTCTCGACGAGGGGGTTAGCTTACTTTATCTACTAGCTTCAGTCCTGTTCATTCTGGGTTTGAAGCAACTGAGTTCGCCTAAGGGCGCGCGAAGGGGAAACACCACAGCTGCGATCGGCATGCTTATTGCCATTGTGACGTCTTTGACGGAAATTCATCCATCGGCAGGGAAGATCGTGCTGATGATTGTGGCCGTGATCATAGGAACCCTTTTCGGTGCGGTTTTGGCGCGACGAGTGAAGATGACTGCTATGCCACAGATGGTGGCTGCGTTCAATGGCGTTGGTGGAGGCGCCGCGGCACTTGTATCCATAGGTGAGTACACGAGGCTAGTTTCGAGTTCAAGCCACGGAGTGGTGTTGGCCATCTCAGTTGTATTCTCGGTCGTCGTTGGTTCGATGAGCTTTGCGGGTTCAGCAATTGCCTTTGCAAAGCTGCAGGAGATGATGACTGGAATTCCGATAACTTATGCTGGGCAGCAGCTAGTGAACGGCATCGTGTTGGCTGCAATCGTGGTTCTTTCTATCGTCATAATTGGCTTTAGTTCAAGCATCATGATTCTGACGATTCTGCTGATCATCTCTTTGGTTCTTGGTGTGGCATTTGTGCTGCCGATTGGTGGTGCAGACATGCCGGTAGTGATTTCTCTTCTCAATGCTTTTACCGGCTTGGCCGTGGCGGCGAGCGGTTTTGCCTTGGGTAATACGGTGTTGATCGTCGGTGGAACCCTCGTCGGCGCCTCTGGTACTCTGCTCACAAAGATGATGTCAGATGCCATGGGACGTTCGCTGTCCAACGTTTTGTTCGCTGCGGTCGGAAAGGTGACTGAGTCTGCCGGAGCAGGCGGAGCTATTGGACAGGATCAGAGCGTCAGATCAGGTACGCCCGATGACATAGGGGTCCTGCTCGCATACTCACAAAAAGTGATAATTGTGCCCGGCTATGGACTTGCGGTCGCCCAGGCACAGCATGTTGTGAGAGAGTTGGCCGACCTCCTTGAAGCAAAGGGAGTCGATGTCAAGTATGCAATTCATCCAGTTGCGGGTCGCATGCCTGGTCATATGAATGTGCTGCTGGCTGAGGCTGACGTCAAATACGATCAGCTCAAGGAGATGGACGAGATCAACGACGAGTTCAAACTGGCTGATGTAGCGCTAATAGTAGGTGCCAACGACGTCGTGAATCCGGCCGCCAAGACGGATCCCGGCAGCCCGATCTACGGCATGCCCATTTTGAACGCGGAGGATGCTAAGAACATTGTCTTCTTGAAGCGTTCAATGAGGCCTGGATTCGCGGGAATTGACAATCAGCTGATGTTCGATCCAAAGACAATAATGCTTTTCGGAGATGCCAAGGACTCTTTGACTAAGCTGGTTGCCGCTGTTAAGGCCTCTTGAGCTGAGAGCATTCCGCATTCCTTAATAGGGACGGGTCCGCTATTGGAGCTGTCCCTATTGCATGTCTTGGAACAAGGTGGTCTTAATCGTCGCAGCTTTCCAAGGAAAGTAACGATGCTTTCTGTGAAACGGGGAATGCAGCCTTTGCAGTCATAAGACTCTGTGGTGAATTGTTGTTAGTTGGCAGGGATCCTAAACAAGATCTTAATTGAGGCTATGGCTTTTGATGAGATACTCCAGCCAGGCCCCAAGCTGATGAGGATGGACGGTCTCTTGGGTCAGTTTGAGCTCTTCGAGGCTCCACCATCGATGACCGATGAGGCTTCGCTTCTCAATAGACGTGAAGTTCAATGGAACCGGTGTAAAGCTGTTAACCTTTGCGAAAAAGTAGCTTTCATGCTGAAGGTGGGAGCGACCCTCGAATATGAAGGAAAAAGTCCGTGAGAAGGGAGTCTTCTGGAAGGGAGAAACGAGAAGCCCTGTCTCTTCTAGCACTTCGCGCCTGATGGCATCCTCAGCAGTCTCCTTCGCTTTGATACCGCCCCCAACAGTGAACCACCAGTGCTGAGAGTCAGGAAGGGTCGAATCGCGGCCCTTGAGAAGAAGAAGGCGTGATTCTGGGTCAATTAGCATTGCCCGGACTGCGAGACGCGGCTTGGATTTCATGGTCCTCTCCGATATTAGCGCTGGGATACCTATAGTTAGTTGAGCGACACTTTGCGTTGTTGGTATGGCACGTTGCAAGGATCATTTCAGCGGAAATTCAGTGACATCTCAGACGATGGTGCAAGAATATATCCAAAGGTTGCGAACTGGGACAAGACATGCGCAAATTCAGCGTTCATACAAGAGATATGGCCGTCGCAAGGTCGTCGGCGCTGTCAAAAGGTTTCTGGTACGGCGCTCTTCTGGCAATTATTGGACTGGCCGGGTTTGTAGCGAAAATCAATCCAGGGAAGCCGATAGGGTCGACGAGTTCAAGCTCGACGCCGTCCTCATCGTCAAGCTCACTGAACGGGGGCTATAACGTAACTGCACCAACGCTTTCTGCTCCGCCAAGTTCTCCTGTCTCTCCTCAACAGTCCCTATCAAACAACCCCGCTCCGGTGCAGTCGTCAGGTCCTGCCGTTTCTGCAACTGGTGCGTCATGAGTGGAATAGACGGTTATCCGATATCGGCGTTGGGCACGAAATGCTGGCTGTTGGGCTATGGGGTAGACCCTTCAGAGGGGGCTAAACTGATTTTTCGCACTCTCATAGAGGAGATGGATCTTGCTGCCTCTAGATTTCGTGCGGATTCGGAGTTGTGCCAAGTATTCAATGGTACGGCTCGGCGGGAGGCAGTTGTTTCAGAACTTCTGTTCGATGCTCTCGAAGCCGCTTTGCGTGGTGCCAGGGTTACTAACGGTTACCTGGATCCTACTGTAGAGGGTTCGTTAGTTGCCCTTGGTTATAGGGCCGACTTTACAAGCAGCGTCATGGATGGATCGCTTTCACTTGGTTCGACTTGTGTGGTGCTGCCGCCTGGATACAAAAATGTGCTCCTAAACAAAGCTAACCGATCGGTGTCGGTCCCAGAAGGGGTTAGATTTGACCTCGGTTCGACCGGGAAGGCGTTTCTTGCAGATCGCATAAGAGAGCGGATCGAGTCGGAGCTTTCCGAGCCGATACTTGTGAATCTTGGTGGCGATATATCGGCGAGCCAAGTTGGAGATTACGGTTTTTGGCCGGTCAAGGTTACCGATGACCATAGCTTGGATCCCTCAGGAAGCGGAGTAACGATCTCGATAGCCGGTGGGGGCGTGGCTACGTCTTCCACTCTACGCCGTTCGTGGAGGGTTGGATCTAAGACGGTACATCATATTGTCGACCCTTTCAGCGGCACCAGCGCTAACTCGCCTTTTGAATCCGTGACGGTCCTTGCTGGATCAGCCCTTGACGCAAATATCGCTTCGAGCGGGACAATCGCAATGGGTGTTGATGGGCCTGAATGGCTGGCGTCGACCGGTCTTCCGGCATTTGCCAAGAGTAAAAAGCTTGGAGTTCGGTACTTTGGTGAGTGGCAGCGGTTCAGCAGCGCTTGGAGTTTTGTCTGATGATTGCAGCGGTATCGATCAGTCCTTTATGGTATATCTCCCGTTCGGCAGGGTATATCGGCCTGGTATTGCTTGGAGTGATCGGCGTCTTGGGGATTATTACTGCTGGGAATCTCAAAATTGCCCAAGGAACCAAGTTCATAGCGCCAGAGCTGCACAGATCGCTCTCGCTGCTTGCTATCGTCGTCTTAGCCATTCACGTCGGGGCTGCTGTGGCCGACAAGTACTCATTTATAGGGCTCAAAGACGTCTTCATTCCATTTATGTCCGCTTATAGGCCTATCTGGGTAGGACTGGGAGCGATTGCGGTGGATTTGGGCATCGCGGTTTTGGCGACTTCGTTGATCAGGGTCAAGATGGGTTACCGGAGTTGGAAGGTAGTGCACTGGGCCAGCTATCCGATCTTTGCGCTCTCCGTGATTCATGGCCTT
>JAJYVK010000165.1 GCA_021792075.1 Actinomycetes bacterium
AGGGAGGGATTTGAACCCTCGGACCCGGTTTCCCAGGTCAACTCATTAGCAGTGAGACCCATTCGACCACTCTGGCACCTCTCCAGACCGCATTAGCAAAAGTGTAGGAGATCCTAACAAAAAGACCATCATTGAGCCGCAGATCTGACCCAATCTCAATTTTAACTACCACAAACGCGCACCGCTATACTTCGCGGAGCGGCCCAACCTTAGAAGAGCGCAGTAGGTAGCCGAACCTCACCATAGGAGCAAGAAACGGTGCATGCCGATACTCATCTGATGACAGTCCTTCAAGCAATAGTAATGGGGTTGCTACAGGGGATTACGGAACTCTTCCCGATCTCAAGTCTTGGCCACTCGGTCATTCTCCCCCAGCTCTTGGGTTGGACTCAGATTGTCAAGGCTCAAGGAGCGAGCAATTCCTTCTTCCTCACCTTTGTTGTAGGCCTGCATGTGGCTACCGCCGCCGCATTATTCGTTTATTACCGTAAAGAGTGGGCCAAGATAATAAAGGGCGTCATAGAGACCTTCTACACTCGACGGATTGAAACACCTTACCAGAGGCTGGGCTGGCTCCTGATTGTGGCGACGATTCCAGCTGGAATTATGGGGCTCCTCTTCGAGCACCTGTTCCGAAGCGTATTCGCCAAACCTCTTTGGGCGTCATTCTTCCTTTTGATAAACGGAATCGTCCTCCTGGTCGGGGAGAAAAAGCGCAAGGAGGCCGAGATGGCTCCCAGGCGGATCCACTCAAGAAGCGCTGTCAGGCTTCTCAAGAATGGTCACCGGACGCTCGACACCCTCGAGTTCAAAGAGGCCGGCGTCATTGGAGTCGCGCAGGTCTTCGCCCTTCTTGCTGGCATCTCCCGCTCAGGGATAACGATGGTCGCCGGATTGGTGAGAGGGATGGACCATGAAGACTCTGCACGATTCTCGTTTCTTTTGGCCACTCCGATTATCTTGGCCGCAGGACTCTACAAGCTGCCAGACCTTTTCAGCCATAGCGCCGCCGGGGTCCGCCCACAGATCCTCATCGGAAGCATTGCCGCATTCGTGGCGGCTTATGTCTCCGTGGCTTTTTTGGTGAAATACTTCCGCACCAAGAACCTCTATCCCTTTGCTATCTACTCGCTAGTGGTCGGAGCGATCCTTTTCGTCCACTTTCTCTAGTATGCCGCATTGAGCCCGGCAACTCTCCAACTAGTTTCTACAGAGGTTTTCGCAAGGAGTAGAGTACACTGACGCTTTTTTACATCGCATTGTTTGGAATTCTCGGAGCTTGGGCGAGATATGGACAGACAATCTTGGTCCAAGACATCTTTGGAAGATCCTTTCCTTTGGCCACCCTATCCATAAATGTCATCGGCTCATTCCTCATGGGATTTCTCTTCACCCTCACGCTGGAAAAGCTGAGCATCTCCGGTGCCCTTCGAACCGGGATCCTAACCGGCGGACTTGGAGCGTACACGACCTTCTCGACATTCTCGATCGAGACCTACACGCTCTTTCAGAGCGGCTACATCTTCAAGGCGATATCATATGTGATTTCGTCCTTCGCATTGGGTCTTGTTGCAGTCATACTTGGTGTATGGCTCGCCCAGAGGTAGGAGGTCGTCATGCCGGAGATGACAATGGTCAGGATCTATGTCTTAGAGGGAGAGCGAAAGCATCACCGGTCAATGGCAGACGAGATCTTTGACCGGCTGCGCAAAGAGCACAAGATCAAAGGTGTCACCCAGTTCCGGGGAATAGCCGGATTCGGAAGCCACGGAGTGGTCCACCACATAGATTTGGCACACCTCAACGCACATCTTCCAATAGTGATCGAGTTTTTCGACACCACAGAGATCGTAGCCGATGCGCTGGTGTGGATAAGAGAGCTGGTCGACTCCGACAAGATCGTAACCTGGAAGATCGAGGTGGGCTAGCATCACCTTTCGAGGTGAGCGCCCCTTATTTGGCAAGCTCCGGAGTAGGAGCATTTGCTTTGTGGTATACAAGAAACTTCAGTCTCGATTTGGATACGTAGTCGGTGATCCGGCTGATTATAGCCACGCCAATCGGCTTAAGAGCTACTACAACCAGAGCCCCAAAGATCAGCCCGCCTATCACGTCGCCGGGATAATGAGCCCCAACGTACACTCGGGCAAAGGCCAGAAATAGCCCCAGCACCGCGGCTACTATCCCCATCGGAAGATCTGCCAGCAGCAGACCAACTATCATCGCGCCTGCCACTGTGGCATGGTCCGACGGAAAGGTGAAGTCGTTGGCTTTAGGGACCAGCACCTCGACGCCTTTGATTGCGTAGTACGGACGAACTCGTCCCACGAGATGCGAAAGCGGTTGATTGAGTCCCAGCGCGATGAGAGTACCCGCTGCGGTCCACAACACCCGGTCGACGCTTCGTTTGGGATTGTCCGCCCTCCTTGCCCGAAAATAAGCGATCAATCCCACGATACCCAAAATTATTACCCCGCCATAGAGAGCATACTCCTTCATGAACAAGTGAGCGAAAGAGGTGTGTCGCGCAAAGCTGTTCACGTCCAAATACAGGCGCCTATCCAAACTGGTAAGCGAGTTCATCCGAAGATCTCCTTCTGTACCGACATGCAACCAGGTGCCCGCCTGGTAGTTCTTTGGCTATAACGCTAGAACATTAAATCGGCTCAGGCGTCTCTAGCCTCAGGTGGGTCTCATTTTTCAAGAGAGGTAACAAAGAGACCTTAGCCGTCCGCGGTTAGACTTCCCCCAAAAGAGCTCCTGGGCAACCGCCTAAATAGACGAATCATTCGAACCACCGCTATCAAAGGGCTTTCGCGACGTGGAAGGCCCCACGGAAACCGATCTATTCGGGAGAAAGATAAGTGCGATCAGTGCTCCCCCAAGAGCAAAGCCTGCCCCGGTGACAAGGCCTAGATCCATGCCGCTTATGAACGCGGAACGTGCGACTCCGGCGAGCGCGGCACCAAGACTGCCGCCCAGCTCACTCGAAACACCGAGCGCACCGCCAATTGAACCCGTTATCGCGTGCATAATATCAGTCGGAATCTTGTAGCCGGCAAGAGCCCCGGCGACTCGGTTCTGGTATCGGGTTGCCATGAGGCTTCCAATTACTGCCACTCCGAGCGCCCCGCCAGCTTGGAGAAAGGTCCCATTTACGGCCGATCCGACACCGGTATGCCCACTGGGCAGTGAACCCATAACAGACTCAGTTGCCGAAGGAATCACAAGCCCCATTCCTACACCAAGCATGACCAGACCCAGAATGACTCCCCCGTAAGTGGTGCTCTCCGTTGCGCCGGAGATCTGAAACAGACCTCCTGCCACGATTAGAAGTCCGACTCCAGCGGTAACCTTGGTGCCTACAAAGCGCACTGCAAATGACGACACCGGAGCAACGATTGCTATTGCCGCAGCAGCCGGAAGCACGCGCACCCCTGTTTGCAGCGCCGTGTAACCTAGACTGAACTGTAGGTACTGGGTGAGGACGAACAGAGAGCCGAACAATCCGAAGGCGACTAGCCCTACCGAAGAGACTGCTCCCGAAAATCTCCTATTCCGAAAGAACTCTAGGTTTAGCATCGGGTGGACGCTGTGCCTCTCGAAGAGAACAAAGACCGACAGCACAGCTACACCACAGATTCCAGATATTGTCACGTATGGTGAGGACCAGCCACGTGCCGGGGCTTCAATCAGGGCCCACAGCACAAGGCCCAAACCTATCACAGACAAAAGTGCCCCTAAAGGATCCGGCCTCTTTGCTGTGGCATCTTTGGATTCGGGAAGAAAAGGCATCGAAAACAAGATCCCAATTACAGCGATTGGTAAATTTATGAGGAAGACGGAGCCCCACCAGAAATGCGCCAGAAGCACCCCTCCGACGATAGGTCCAATAGCCACACCCATGCCGGTAGTGGCAGACCAGATGCCAATAGCGCGCTGTCGCTCTACGTCGTCTTTGAACATGTTGGTGATAATCGAAAGTGTGGAGGGCATCATGCCAGCACCCCCGAGTCCCATAAAAGCTCTTGCAGCAATTAGCACATCCGACGAGCCAGAGAAAGCCGCCCAGGTCGAACCAGCAGCAAACAGAACCAGACCTATTTGAAAGACCCTTTTTCGACCGATTCTGTCAGCAACGCTTCCGACGGTAAGCAGCAGTCCTGCATAGACGATTACATAGGCGTCGACAATCCATTGAAGCTCAGTTGTGGTCGCATGCAGGTCTCTGACCAAGGTCGGCAATGCGACATTCAATACCGTATTGTCCAAGCTGATCATAAGGAGCGAGACACACAGAATGGTCAGAGCCAGCCATTTTCGCCCGTCATCTTCCGCCGTATAGCCCAATCCGCTCACAGCTCTCCTCAGATCGAAATCCTAAGAACCGCATATGCCAACCGAAAAGCCACGCTTGCCACGTGGTCGATCCTCCTCACGTGTTCACTTTGCAACAGAGTCGTGTGAGATACATCCATCCGCTTTTCTGAGTGTAGTAAACCGAGTAGTAACAAAGCGAATGCCCTCCGGAAAATCTCGAAACATCCTCGCATAGTGCCAAATGCGAACTGGCGCAACACGTGAAGCGCGGTCGCCTCAGCGCGATAAGTTCTCGTCGGTCGAACCGGACCGGGCGACCAAAGAGGGAACTCATGCAAATTGACTAAGAGACATAACCGGTGTCAAGCTTGGAAGACCTATGGAACACTCGGAGGCACTTGCTCAGCTATGCGAGGCAGACCCAGTCCTAGCGGTCTTGATAAGGAAAAATCCAACATTTGACAGAAGAGCCTGGATGAAAGGGCTCCCAAAAATGGACGCATTTGGTGCCCTCGTTTTCCAGGTGATCGGTCAACAGCTTTCCATTCCAGCCACCAGAAGTATCCTCGACAGACTGCAAGAGCTTTTCAACGGCAAGCTCCCCACACCCAAAGAGCTCTTGGCCGCCTCTAGGGAGGACCTTCGAAAAACGGGGATGTCCCAGCGTAAGATTGAGACCCTGCGAACCGTTGCCCAGCGCTTCGCTGACGGAAGGTGGAAGGAGGAGGAGTTCAAAACACTATCAGATCAAGAGATCGAAAAACTATTGACCACGGTCTCTGGAATAGGTCCGTGGACGGTACATGGC
>JAJYVK010000166.1 GCA_021792075.1 Actinomycetes bacterium
GAGTTGCCGAAGGGAAAACTGCCGACGAGCCTACCAGACCCTCCCGGCTGCACTTGGCGGGAAGTAGCGATAGACCACCACCCCCATTAGGGAATTATTCGGGAATCGACCGATCGTCCGCGAATCGGTAGATGCCCCCAAGTTGTCGCCGAGCAGTTCGAAAGAATTGCGGTCAAAGCCCACGAGCCGCTTTATCACCAGCACCCCGCCCGCACGCGGATCTTTTGCCACGACAATTCGGCCAACGATCCGCTTGCTCGGAGTGTGAAGGCGGCGAACAAGCACCTTGTCACCTGGTGCCAAAGTCGGAACCATGGAAACACCTTTGACAACGGCTAAAAAATACAACGGGTTATAATTCCTAAGTTGGAGGTAAAAGCCAAAACCAGATTTCTCTGGATTTTTCTGCATTTCAGGCTAATGTCTGTAGCTGTTCTCATGTATAGGCAACAGAAATCAATTAGAGATAAGGAGAGCGACCATGAAGCTACTCGCCAAGGTCATCGAATCATTGGAAAGAACCGCCACCGCGCCGGTCACTGTCTCTGCTCACTGTGATCTTCCTTGCGGAGTCTACGATCCCGCCCAGGCTCGCATTGAAGCAGAATCCGTCAAGGCCTGCATGGAGAAGTACAACGCTTCGAATGACGAAGTATTCAAAGCGAGGGCCGTAACGATCAAGGAGGAGAGGGCTGAGCTGGTCAAGTACCACCTCTGGATCCTCTGGACTGACTATTTCAAGCCAGCCCACCTTGAGAAGTTTCCACAGCTTCACACTCTGTTCTGGAATGCAACCAAAGCAGCCGGCGAGAGCAAGAAGACCAACGACACCGCAGTAGCTCAAGACCTCCTGAACCAGATCGCCGAGATCGACAAGGTCTTCTGGGAGACCAAGAAGTAGACCATCGTTCTGTGCATAACACAAAAGGAGAGGCCGAAAGCCTCTCTTTTTGTGTTAATTAAAGTCCCCCGGAGACTGGAGGCAACACCGCAATCTCGTCGCCAGCGAATACCTCAGCAGACAGGGCCGCCGGCTCGCCGTTGACCCATATCTTTGAAATTCCTATTATTTCCCCAAGCGCTGCGCCATAGAGGGCGACCACCGCATCGACAGCAGCCTGGACCGAGCTGGCCTCAACTTCCACCTTGGAGATGCCAGCGGCTTCACGTGCGCCGGCGAAGAACTTCACGGTTACCATCGAGGCCACAACTCCCCCGGCTCAAGGACCAATTGCTACATCACTTACAGAAATCTAGTTGCGAAGCACAGAACTCCGTTCCAGCTGGATTCGTGATAGCGACAAGGTTCAAGCCCAGAAAGGCTGAGCTCGGTTCTGAGTAAATCATTAAAAGGAGCGTAACAATATAGGCAATGCAATCAGCTACCATCAAATGACAGCGTAAGTCGCAGCAAACCGCTGATGTGGGTCAAAAAGCGCGGATGGTTTCACGAATGGATTTAGGAGATGCGATCATGCGCAGATCAACTAAGCGGTTGACACTGATATTGTTCGCGTTGTCGGCGATCATTCTCGCCGGGTGCGGTGCGGCCACTCAAGGAGCCTTGGGGGCCAATAAAGGCGCTGTGGACTCTCCAAAGCCGTCCACTGCCACCACTTCAACCAGTGTCACTTCGTCTACTACTACCACTACCGCCGCTCCCGCCCGCCTGCTCTCGGGCACGCTCGATGCGCCTTTGCCAGCGCCGGCGCCACTTGCCCCATTTGGCGATCCGGCTGTAGCTGGACAAGGTGTATGGACCCCAACAGGCCGTCTTGTCGACGGGATGCCGGCCGTATACGAGGCGAAGCTTGTCCCGCCAGGTGGAACACAGCCGGCTGGCATAGCCTGGATGGACACCGGCCTGCTATCAGCGCGCCTCTACTCCGGCTCTAGGAGCCCAGGAGGAGGGCCCTACCATTACACCGCACCAGTTCAGCCAGCCGATGCCACATCACTGGTGGCAGCTTTCAATGGCGGCTTCATCATGAATGTTGCCCACGGCGGGTACTACACCGAGGGGCGGGTCATCGACCCTCTCGTGAACGGAGCGGCGTCGCTCGTGATCTACTCCGACGGAAGCGTCAATGTCGGAGCGTGGGGAAGTGACCTCACTATGACGCCAAACGTTGTGAGCGTGCGCCAGAACTTGGTACCGCTGGTTTCAGGGGGCCAGCCAACTGCCCAAGCAGCCAGCGCCGACTGGCAGGCATGGGGGGCCACATGCGGGGCAAACTCTTGCGTCGGCCCAGGTATCGAAAACCAGTGGCGCTCCGGCGTCGGTGTCACCGCCAACGGTGCTCTAGTGTACGTGACAGGGCCTTCACTTGATCCATTGCAGCTTGCGCAACTCCTAGTGCGCTCGGGCGCCATTCGCGGCATGCAGCTGGACATCAACCCCTACTGGACTGTGCTGGTAACATATAGCCCTTCCACCTCTGGAGGCGAGGCGGCGCCCTCAAACGGAAGCAAGCTTTTGCCTGGAACAGTCCAAGGGCCGCAGACATTCTTTGAATCCTGGTGGGCACGAGATTTTATAACTATGTCTGCAAGGCCGGCACCTTAAGGTTAGGCCTGCCGCCGATCTCCGGAGACAAAAGTTGCCAATTTACCCACTCTTCCAAGTGAGATAAAATAATGGTTGGGCCCAAAAGCCTCTTTTCATCCTTGCCAAGGGAGCGCTATGCGAGACCTGGAGCGATTAAACGGCACGGAGTCAGATTACGACGGCCTGGTCGAGCTTATTGGCAATAAGCGATTTGTCCTCATCGGCGAAGCAACGCATGGAACCCACGAGTTCTATGAGGAGCGTGCGCGAATCACGAAACGGCTCATAGAAAAGGAGGGGTTCTCGGCGGTTGCCGTAGAGGCTGACTGGCCCGATGCCTATCGCGTGAACCGCTACGTTCTGGGCCTATCCACCGACAAAAGCGCCCGAGAAGCCCTGAGCAACTTTCGTCGATTTCCGGCCTGGATGTGGCGCAATACCGATGTCGCAGACTTCGTCATCTGGCTACGAACGCATAACGAGTCAGTCGAAGAGCCTCTGCTCAAAGCGCGCTTCTATGGGCTCGATCTTTACAGCCTTCGCACCTCCATTGATGAGGTCATCTCCTATCTGGACCGAGTCGACCCAAAAGCCGCAAATGCTGCCAGACTCAGATACAGCTGCTTCGAGAGCTTCGACCAAGCAGAGGATATAGGCCCCGAGTACGGCCATGCGGTGACGCTTAGGATCGCCACCCCATGCGAGGAAGATGTCGTTGCTCAGCTTAGTGATCTTCGCAGTAGGGCCAGCAGGATTCTTGCCAGTGACGGCTGGCTCGTCGAAGACGAACAATTCTTTGCGGAGCAAAATGCCAGGCTTGTCCTGAACGCCGAACAGTACTACCGGATGATGTATCGCAGTAATGTCTCATCGTGGAACCTTCGCGACCAGCATATGGCCCAAACCTTAGAGGCACTTGCAGAGCATTTGGACAAAAGGCTTGAACGGTCCAAGATTATCGTCTGGGAACACAATTCCCACCTCGGCGATGCCCGAGCCACATCGCTAGCAGATGAAGGCGAGCTAAATGTGGGACAGTTGGTGCGAGAGCGATGGCCGGATGACTCCGTCCTAGTCGGTTTCACCACCCACCACGGCTGGGTCACAGCAGCCTCGTACTGGGGCGGCCCTACCGAGCGCAAGCGGGTACGTCCCGCACTCGAGGGAAGCTATGAAAAGAGGTTCCACAACCAAGGCCTTGAACGCGCCCTTGTCCCCACGCAAAAGAACTCCAGGGAACTAAAGGGGCCGCGAATGGAGCGCGCAATCGGCGTAATCTACAAACCCGAAACCGAGTTCGGCAGCCATTGGTTCCGCGCGGCTCTTTCCGCTCAGTTCGACGTTGTCATCCACATCGATCAAACCACCGCGGTCACGCCCTTGGAACGTACATCCCTCTGGGACGAAGGCGAGGCACCCGAGACATACCCGATGGGGCTCTGAAAATGGCGGAGTTTGCCGACCGCAGGGATGCCGGGAGACATCTCTCCCAAGCTCTTATGCATCTGAGCAACTCCAACGTAATTGTCCTAGGGCTACCACGCGGCGGTGTGCCGGTGGCATTTGAAGTGGCTCGCGCACTCCAGGCACCGCTCGATGTGATCGTAGTGAGAAAGCTCGGCCTGCCCTTCCAACCAGAACTCGCAATGGGCGCGGTTGGAGAGGGCGGTGTTGTAGTTGTCGACGATCGCCTAGTCAGCGACCTCGGAGTAACTGAGCAGGAGTTAGGGTCGATCGAGAAAGAACAGCGCGCCGAGGTCGAACGGCGGGTTCACCATTTCCGAGGAGACCGGCCTCGAATTCCCCTCGCAGGACGCAATGTATTGATCGTGGACGACGGACTTGCTACAGGTGCGACGGCTTCTGCTGCGTGCCAAGTAGCCCGTGCTCAGGGTGCAGCAAAAGTAACGCTTGCGGCTCCGGTCTGTTCATTCGAATCCGCAAAGATCCTGAGTGAAGTTGCTGACGAGGTGGTGTGCCTGGACAAACCGTCACCGTTCTACGCGGTTGGCCAGTATTATAAAGACTTCGCCCAGACCAGCGACAGAGAAGTAGTGGATCTGCTACGTAAACGGGCTTCTGAGTTGAGTCATCCTGACGCTTCCTCAGACCATAGCAGAAAAACACCTGGCACTGAATTTGGCGCTACCTCGAATGGCCAAGAGCAGCCGCGCGGCGACCCACCAGGCGATAGTCCAAAGCGGCCCGGCACCCTGTTCAGAGACGTGGAGATCCACGTAGATGACCTGGAGCTTTCAGGCACGATGGCGGCTCCAGCTCTTTCCCGCGCCGGCGTTATTTTCGCGCTTGCGAGTGGAAGCGGCCGTTACAGCCCCCGAAATCGTTATACGGCAGAGGCCTTTAACCGATACGGTTTGACAACGCTCCTCGTTGACCTGCTCACCGCAGAAGAGGAGGTCATGCGAGCAAAAGCCTTCGACATCGAACTCCTTTCAGGTCGGCTATCCTCCGCTACGAGGTGGCTGAGAGACAGGTTGGAAAGCCCTTCTATTCCAATCGGGTACTTTGGGTCGACCACAGGTGCGGCAGCAGCTCTTCTGGCAGCGGTCGGCGCTGAA
>JAJYVK010000167.1 GCA_021792075.1 Actinomycetes bacterium
CCCCAACTACAGAGAGGTGGAGAAGGAGTACTTCCAACGGACCGGGATATTTCCCATCATGCACACTTTGGTGGTGCGAACTGAGATCTATGAGAGACACCCCTGGGTAGCGGAGAGCCTGTACAAGGCGCTGAGTGAATCAAAACGCATCTGCCTAAATCAGATGAAGTTCACAGGGACCATCAAGTACACCCTTCCATGGCTGTTTTCAGATCTCGAGGAGATCGACGATACCTTCGGTGGAGATCCATGGCCTTACGGCTATCCGGCAAATCGCCTCGTACTTGAGACCTTTGCCCAATACTTGCATGAACAGGACTTTGTCTCAAACCCTCTAGATCCCGGCAAGTATTTTGCGCCTATTCTGGCCAGCACCCAATAAGAGCGATACAGCGCACCGCGATCCTCGGGCCGGCTTCTCTCAGCTCTCGAGCACCAGACGCTCATGATGGCTGGCCATCACTGATACGGCGAGACCTAGGACCCCAATGTCGCGCAGGACCAGATCTGAAAGCCCGGCTGTAACAATCAGGCTTGTGACTATCTCAAGCATCACCAGAGCTGCGATCGCCGCAAAAAGACGCGGCATCACACCTGCAATAAGACCGACCGCCAAAATCGCAAGAACCACCCCATGCGCTAAGACCAGTATCTGCGAAAGCTGCGATGATGGAGAGAGCAGCGGAATATAGCCTGTCCAAAGCTTTGGCACGACGAGTTCATGGTAGCCGAACCATGCTAGAACGAGTCCTAAGATGATTCTTCCCAACGTCGTTCCCCACGATGCCAACCCATCAAAGGCGTCCGCGAAAACTACAGCCTGCCTTGAACTTTGTGCTCCGCGTTCCACCTGCTTTGTTCCGCTGCGCCGTAACCCCCCGGCCAGCGCCTTATCCTCCCTTACTGTATTCATCACGGCTCCACAATCATGCTTTTCAAGAAACTCTCCGAGTCCGGTGTGCTCATCCTATTCGACAATCCTTCCTTGGGAATTTGTCACAATAATTCCGTCGTCCCCGCCGCTGTAGTCGCTGTTTCCAGAGTCGTCACCAAGGCTTGTCTCTATGAAATAGATTGAATCACCTTTTTGGAATGTCGAAGTCTGAGGTGCCGAACTCGACCCGGCAACCGAGACAGATACGATCTCGCTATTGCCTGACAGCTTCACAGAAATATTGAATCCCGCTGTCGCAGCCTTTGCCTGTGCACTCTCTGGCCCAGGATAGATTCGGTAAGAAACACTCGCATACTGGGTAGACGACAGCAGCGGACCAAGCTTCACTGCAGTCGTGGAGGTGGATCCCTTTGAAGCGGCTCCAGAGGACGCCGCTGTAGTGGACGCCGTAGAGCTAGAGCTTGGCTTAGCCGAGGTCGATGGTGCCGTCGCCGAAGCCACCGGCAAAGACGCCCCACTGGAAGAGATCCCGTGCCCATATCCGTGGAAAGCAAGTCCAATCGAACCGACAGCCGCTACTGCCAGGACAATGAAACCATTTCGGCCAATGTTTTCGCTGCCAATTCGCAAACCAAGACTCCAAGTATCATTGAGTATTATTAGCTTCTAAAAAATTTGAATTTATTTCGTCTCGAATAAGAGACAGATAAGCACATTGCACACAGCCCCAAAAGCAAGCCTTCACCAGACTACCGAACGCGATCAGTAGATCTGAGCCTCCTCCTACGGTTATCCAAGAGCGAAGGCAAGCTTCTGGGAATCTCTGCTAAAAGTCATTCTTACTTACGATTCGGGTTCTTTGCTTACATCGACGTGACGATTGCGCTAGTAGTGAGAGGATGGTCAGGATAGGAATTGCAAACGATGCCGACAAATATGGATTGGATGATACCTCGACTATTTGATGGCACACATTGCTACTTTAAACCATGGGCCAACCGTGAAACCAAAGGCCGTCAGGCACTATCACTCAGACTCTTCATCGCCGACTGCAGCACGGCAGCGCCAGAGTACTCAACATCGAAAGTAGCGGTCAACAGGACCAATCGGAATGGCCTAGCCGTTCTAAGGAGCCGCTTAAGAGTCGCCTTGAGTGAATCTTCATCCAGCTCTGCCCTATAGCGCCTGGAAAATTCCTCGAAACGGTCGCGATCATGCCCATACCACTTGCGGAGTTCCGAACTCGGAGCGAGCTCCTTCGCCCATTCGTCATAGTCAACGGCCTCCCGGGTGAGGCCGCGCGGCCATAGGCGATCAACCAGAACTCTGTAGTCGCCTGGCAAGCGCCCCTGATCGCCGTACACCCTAATGACCGCGCTCCGAACGGATTCCATGGCAGCTAGCCGATCAAAAGCCGAGCCCCATGGCCGTCTCCGGGTTCAACATCGAAGGATCCCATGGCGGGTCCCATACGACTTCCAGATCAACCTTTGCTCTGTCCTTGAGTGCGAAACTGACTGCAAGCTGCGCCATGTCGGGAAGATTCTCAGAGGCAGGACATCCCGGCGTCGTCAAAGTCATCTTTATCTGGATCGTGTCATTTTCTAGATGAACGTCGTAGATTAGACCCAGGGAAACAACATCGATCCCGAGCTCTGGATCGTAGACCTGGCTCAAAGTCTTCCAGACGATTCCAACCAGATCTTGTCCCGCTTCCGCGTGGACAGTCGATCTTTCTTCGTCCCCGGCCATGTCTACCTCCTGAATGTGACTTGCCAGTCACCGTTGCCAATCGCTACCGCGTCGTAGCTGAATCCTTGAGAAGAAAGCACCCCTTCGAGAGGCACCGGCTCAAACGGAGCCAGTATTACAAACTCCTCATTATCCTTGAGCTCTGCAACGGTGGCCATTATCTGATCAAAGGGTTCCTCACCCGCTGCTATTATCGGACGTGCATCCAAGGTAGCCACTGCAGTTCCTCCATATCTATGACCTGTCAGGTTGATTATTTTTCTAGTTCTAACTAGAATTATCTTACACGCGATCAGCTCTGCGGGTCAACTTGAGATCTCAACCATTTCAGACCTTCCCAACCAGATGCGAAAAAAGCTGATCAGACTGCGAAATAACAGCTCTGTATCTAAAGTGTCAAGGAGATTGCCAATGACGAATGAATCGGGATCAGCAGTCGGATTGGGGCCGAGACAGCCGCTTAAGGTATCCGGAAACACGCCTCCGCCGTCTGTGCCGCTTGCATTTTTCGAAGCCGCCTTCGTCGGGCTGATCGGATGCGGTGTTGCGCTCGTGGTGGCACACAGCCAAGC
Organism: Actinomycetes bacterium; assembly: GCA_021792075.1. Classification (GTDB taxonomy): domain Bacteria; phylum Actinomycetota; class Acidimicrobiia; order Acidimicrobiales; family Acidimicrobiaceae; genus SCQM01. The sequence goes on from JAJYVK010000167.1 coordinate 3,220, forward strand.
AATCACGGATCCGACCAGTGACCCCACCGTTGCCGCCGCACATCTGGCAATGCTGGCCACGCTATCAATGGGCCTCCTTGGTGCGATACACCAGTTCACTCCGGTAGTCACCCAAAGACCACTCAGATCCATTTGGATTGCGAAGGCGACCTTCGTAACCTGGCTGTTGGCAGCCTGGTTCTTGCCGCTGGGAATTGGCTTCGAGCAGGAGGGCGTGGTAGAGGCTGGCGGCTTTCTTGCTGCAACCGCGATAGTGCTTTTGATAGTTAATCTTTGGTCTCCGCTTGGCGCAAAAGGCAAGGGCGCTCCTGTAATAGGGCTTCGCTTCGCTGTTGCAGGCTTTGCTCTGACAGCCTGTTTCGGCGTCGTATACGTCTTCGACCGCCAGGGCAACTGGTTCGACCTCAGCGGCCATGTCGTACTCGCACATGCCTCGATCGGCCTCTTTGCTTGGCTAGGACTCACCTACTTGAGCGTCGCCGAACGGCTTTACCCCATGTTCTTCCTGGCACACGTCCCTGGCAAAAGGCGTTCCGGACTCGTTGCGGTAACGGTAGTGCCCCTGGGAGTCGTGCTTCTTTCACCGGGCCTTCTTTTCAAGATCACCGCACTTGCATGGGTCGGTGGAGCGTTCATCCTTTGCGGACTTGCGGCTCATCTCGTCTCCCTTTCAATGCATCTGAAATACCGCAAGCGAAAGCTCGATCTGTACTTTCTGTTCGTCATCACTGCAGAGGTGTCGATGCTGGTGGGCGTAGGCCTTGCAATCTCATCCGCCTTGATAATGGGTGTCGATCATCACTTGGGGGTCATGCTGGCCGCTGCGGCAGTCGCGGCACTAGCCGGATGGATCCTCGAGGCCTTTGCTGGCCACATACACAAAGTCATTCCCTTTGTCGTCTGGGCGATGTTCCGTTCCCGGGGAATCGAAAAGAACCGGCTCGGCAAACAGCTCATGTTCGGCGACCTTTACAATCATTCGATCGCTGCAGTCGTATACGTCATCCTCACGCTTGGGATCGGGTCTGTATGTCTCGGCTTTGCCACTTCCACTCCCATACTCTTGATATCAGGCGGTATGCTGCTGGCAATTTCAGGGGTGCTTCTCGCGATAAACCTCTCTGCGAAGTCACTTCAATTGATGGGCGCCAGTTCAAACAAGAGCTGACAGGTCAAAGAGTGCGGTGCATCCGATCGGATGCACCGCTCATAGATGCAAAGCACGGCTTCGATTTGAGCGCTAACTACGACGGGCGCCCAATCCTGACTCGCCATACCTTGGGTCCGCCCTCCAGGTAGTCCCACGTGAACTGCCCGCGGTATTCCGCCTCGAACTGGTATTGAAGCGGCTTTGGATCGTGGTCGTTTATCAAGAGAAAGCCCCTACCCGGCGAAAGGGCCCGGTAAGCGGCAAATATCTCGGCGTGCCGCTGTGCGGGAGCAAGAGTGCGAACATCCAACTCCTTATCGACGTTCGCGTTGCGGTTCGCGCTTAGGGTGACAGGCTCGCTATTTCGCAGATCGATCAGCCTGTGAAGAGCCGCCGTGGCCCTGTTGGCCAAATCCGGCCTTTCGTGCTCCAGCACAGCCCACGCTGAAGCTGTTAAGCGAGAGGCAAGATCCCTCTGGCCGGATCGAGCAAGTTCTTTCGTTGAATCCAAAAGCAGTACCAAAAGGGATGCGGCTGGATCACTCTTCTCCGACCCGGATAGGGCAGAAGACTCTTTGGCGGCCTCGAACAGTTCGTGCATCTCGCTGAGAACGAGCCGCAGGTCCACGTCCTGCGAGCCAAGCAATTTGGGAAGAATGAGGTCGTTTTCCTTGGCAACATGCTTAGAGAAGAGCGCA
>JAJYVK010000168.1 GCA_021792075.1 Actinomycetes bacterium
TCGGGTCGGCGTGCCCGGAGAAGTACCCTCGCAGAGTCGGTGTACCCGACAAGCGGCCCGTGTTTTGAGCTCATGGCGGCCGATCTGGTGAAGATGATTCCTTTGAGACGAGCAATTGTTAGCTGGCGCGCTGTAATGACCTGATCTGCCGCAAGTCCGTGTAGCAGTGGTTTGTGGACCATAGATGGCTTGTTGTGGTTCTCGTCTCAGTGAGCCTTGATCGGGACCGTTTCTAGGATATCCTGCTCGCTTTCCAGGACGCCGCGCCAGTGGGTAATGTTTCACGTGAAACATTACTGCTGTTCGCAGGATCCTTGACTGCATGCCGTCCGATGGTGGAGTATGGGACGAGGTTAGGAGGTGCCATGGGTTATGTAAGCTTTGAGCTCAGAGATCGAGGCCAGGCTGTTGCGTCGCGGAATGCGAGCGTGTCGCGGAAGGCAAATCAGCCACACTTGGCGGAATTTCCATTATCGAGATCGAATGAGTAGTTCGGGTGAAACCGCACCGTGGATTGGCGCTGCCATGATGAGAACAAGCGAGCTACCAATCATCAACGGAATTGTTGATGAAGGCGCAGAGCGAAGGGATCATACGGGTACAGACGCAGAACAACTGGGTACTCAGCTGGGCCAAGAGTCGGGCCGCCCGGTAGATCTGGTTACAACGGCAGAACTGGATGAGAAACCAGACGTTCCTCGAGGTCGACGGAGGACCAAGGCACGGGTCATGGCCGTTGCCAACCAGAAGGGCGGTGTTGGCAAGACCACTACCGCCATTAACCTTGGAGCCTGCCTGGCGGACAAAGGCGAGAGGGTGCTGATCGTTGATATGGATCCACAAGGGAACGCCACGACGGGGCTAGGTCTGAACGTTCGGAACCTCGATGTGTCCATATATGACGTGGTTATGCACGATGTATCGATGGACGACTGCTACGAGCCGACGCGCTTTCGCAATCTGTTCGTTGCTCCAGCAGCGATCAATCTCGCCGGCGCCGAAGTTGAGCTAGTGCCGGTCTTGAGCAGGGAGTTCAGGCTCCGGCGGGCTTTGGAGCCGATCATCGAGGAGTTTGACTTCATTATGATCGATTGCCCACCTTCCCTGGGGCTTCTCACGATCAACGCGCTCGCCGCGGCAGACGAGGTGTTGCTTCCCGTCCAGTGCGAGTACTACGCGCTTGAAGGTGTCGGACAGCTCCTGCAGAATGTGGAGCTGGTGGCCAATAGCCTCAATCCAAATCTCGGAGTATCGACGGTGATCCTGACCATGTACGATGCACGAACTAAGCTCGCTGACCAAGTAGCCCGGGAGGTAAGGGCGTACTTCAAGGAGAGAGTCTGCAAGTCGGTGGTTCCGCGGACGGTCCGACTTTCAGAGGCGCCGTCTCATGGGGAGCCCATCATTAGCTACGATCCACTCTCTCGTGGGGCGATTGCGTATCGAGAGCTAGCAGAGGAGCTCAGCCATGGTACGGCGTAGTGGTCTGGGCAAGGGTCTGGGTGCTCTCATTCCTGCGGAAGTCTCAGTAGGTGGGACGCCCTCTGTTAGAGAGGTGCCAGTTGATAGTGTCCGCCCTAATCGATTTCAACCGCGCACGCAGTTTGACGAAGAGTCGTTGGTATCCCTCGTCGCGTCAATCGAAGAGGTTGGCATTCTCCAGCCGGTACTTGTGCGGGAAGTAGATGGCGGCCAGTACGAGCTGATCGCCGGTGAACGGCGCTGGCGTGCGGCGAGGCGCGCTGGGCTCCGGAGGATTCCGGTTCTCGTGAAAGACGTAGACGATTCAAACAGCCTTCGCCAAGCCCTGGTGGAGAACCTCCAACGAGAGAATTTGTCACCTCTTGAGGAAGCGGCAGCTTATCAGCAGTTGATTGAGGACTTTTCGCTGACGCATGACGAAATAGCGGCCCACGTTGGGAAGAGTCGTGCCAATGTCACCAACACTCTGCGCTTGCTGCAGCTACCCGCGAGCGTACAGAAGGCGGTGGCCGGGGGTCTCTTGAGCGCCGGCCACGCGAGAGCCCTGCTCGGGACACCCGATCGGAGTTTCCAGGAGGCCTTGGCCAAGCGTGCGGGGTCGGAGGGGCTTCCCGTTCGGGTAGTGGAAGACGAGGTGCGTGCACATAACGAGCGCCTCGGAGCTTCCGCGGGCTCCGGGGGGGCTCCTAGTGGGGTTTCCGGGCGTGCGAGACCAGCCGGCGAAGAGGGGTCGCGGCTCAGGCCAGCTGGATTTGCAGAGCTCGAGGAGTTGTTGTCTGACATGCTCGACACGAGGGTGAAGATCGAAGCCAGGGCGCGACGGGGCAGGCTTTCAATCGAGTTCGCTACTCTCGAAGACTTGGAGCGCATCTACAAGGTGCTCGTTGGCAGGCATACGCAGTCAGCTGGCGCTCGACCCCAATCAACGATGGACCCAAGCACGGGTTTGGACGCCTGACCGCCTAACATTCCTTGCACCGTTGATATAGCTGATCTTGGGCATTTGCCCCAACCAAACCCACTTCCCAACTAGGTGATCGTGTACGTGCAAACTGGGTGGAAGCTGTAGCCATGGGCAGGGGTCCTACGAAAGCTCATATGACTCCAGCTGTGGCGATGGCGCCACAGCTGTAATTACAGAACTGACAAAATAAGCCACAAGCTGTGAATTATCTTGTGGATATCGGTGATCGAGGCTCGAGCAACCATCAATCCAGAGTTCAGGTTTAGAAAACCGGGTCTCGGGTCGTGCGTTGGCGAGCTGCAGCAAACGAGCAGGTGATACCAGGTTCTATGCTCCAACCGTGTCACTGCGCTGGCCAAGGCTGGTCACGTTGCCGTGAACACCAAGATCAACATGAGCGCAGGCTTCAGTAAGCACTACCCACAGGGCGACGCGACCCAGTCAATAACCGCTTGAGTCAGTGCCATAGCGACCTCGGCGCCGCGTTCGACTACAACTGCCGCTGGACCTATCTCGCAGAGGATGGCAGGCATTCGGGTCTCTCTAAGGATGGGAATTGACATCCCCCGAACCCCTGCGTCGGGTACGTTGAGCGCTTGCGGGACGATCTCTTGCACCAGCTGTGCGAGGCGCTTGCCCCCTGGCGATTCGTACCGGTAGCCCGCGTAGTAGGCCGTTACGCAGTGGTGTTGGTCGGGTTCGAGTTGTAGCCCAACGCATGCGCTGGCGCTCGCGCTGTTAGCGGCCGCGGCTGACCGTGATGTGCTGGGATCCTGAAGTGCCAGCACGCGAGCGCCGGCCTGGGTTAAGCGACGTGTGATCGCGCTGACTACGGCGCCGAGTCCCCCACCTTCGGTTATCGCAATGAGCTTACCCGTCAGAGTGGGCGATCCACTCCGGAGACGTTCTCTGTCCCGCACGAGGGCTACGAGCTCACGTTCGGTTTGAAGGGGTTGCACTCGCAGCAGCTCTGCGACGGTTGCCGGTCCTAGTATGCCATCGGACGCCAAGCCAACGTTGCGCTGGAAGTCGATGAGCGCCACGGCAGTCTGGTCCCCGAAGATCCCATCGACGCGTCCCGCATCGAAGCCCAGGATGTCGAGACGTCGCTGGAGGTCAGCGACGTCGTCTCCGCGGATCATGGGTGCTTTTCTGTAAAGGTAGCGATCTCCGAAATGATGTCCGGCTTCCACGATTGCGGACCAGGTTTGAGATCCGCAGATCCCATCCACCCGGAGGCCTCGTGCTTGTTGGAATTGCCGAACTGCCTGCGTCGTCGAGGTACCGAGAACGCCCCTGCGGTCATCGCCGGTTGTATAGCCGAGGCGCTCTAAGCGTTCCTGGAGATCAGCGATGGCATTTGCGAAGTCGTCCCGATCGCCTCGGAGGCTGCCTACAGAAAAGACTCGACTACCCGCATGATCCGCTTCTTGCTCCTCAGCCCCACGATGCGTGTTGTCTCCAGTCCCCCTTTGAAGAGGATCAGCGTAGGAAGGCTCATCACTGAGAATCTCTTCGCCGTTTCTAGACTCGTGTCGACGTTGACGGCTGTCACCAGCAGCTTGCCACGGCATTCTTCTGCTATATCCTCGAGGATTGGTGACAACGCCTTGCAAGGGCCGCACCACTCCGCCCAGAAATCGACGAGCACTGGCTGGGCGGAAGACGACGCAGTGACAATCTCATCAAAGTCATTGTCGCGCAGTTCCATGATGCCGTTCTTCATCGCTGACCAAATTGAAGCGCTTGTGAAGCGCCCTGCTCGTGCCGTTTGGTCTCGAGCCACCTTTCAGCGTCAATTGCCGCGGAGCATCCAGAGCCGGCCGCGGTTATTGCCTGTCTGTACGTGGGATCTTGTACGTCGCCACAGGCAAAAACCCCTTCGATGGTCGTGCGGGTCGACTTGCCTTGGGTCAACACGTAGCCTCGGTCGTCCATCTCCAGCTGGCCTTTGAAAATGGCGGTGTTGGGCTGATGCCCTATCGCGACAAAGAGCCCCGTCACGTTGATGCGGGATTGCTCGCCAGTGATGACGTTCCGCAAACTCACCCCGGCAACCGAGCTCTCACCGATGATATCGATGACAGTCGTGTTCCACAGAAACTGCATCTTGTGATTCGACAAAGCTCTATCCTGCATGATCTTGGATGCCCGAAGTTCGTCACGCCGGTGTATGAGTGTTACCTTGCTGGCAAATTTCGTGAGGAAGATTGCTTCTTCGAGTGCTGAGTCTCCTCCGCCAACCACCGCGATCTCTTGATTGCGAAAGAAGAAACCGTCACATGTCGCGCAGGTGGAGACGCCATGTCCCAAAAGCCGCGTCTCGTTCTCTAGACCGAGCATGAGAGATTGAGAGCCAGTTGCGATAATCACAGAGTCGCTCAGATAGGACGGCTCCTCAGCCGAACTATCGTCCACCCAGATACCAAATGGACGACTTCCCAACCGCACCCGGGTGGCCTTGGTGGTCACAACCTCGGCGCCGAAACGTAGCGCCTGCGCCTTGAGGGTTTCCATCAACTCTGGGCCGGTTATGCCTTCGACGAACCCAGGGTAGTTCTCGACCTCGGTCGTGAGCATGAGTTGCCCGCCCGGTTGGTCTCCGGTG
>JAJYVK010000169.1 GCA_021792075.1 Actinomycetes bacterium
CGGTGAAATTACACCGACCGATATTCTTTTAGCAACAGCGCGGCAGTTCGGCTTTACCGTCGACGATCTACGTGGTAGCAGTCGCCGGAGGCCACTCGTTACAGCGCGTCATATTGGAATGTATGTATTTCGAGAGCTCACTGATTTCAGCTACCCCGCGATAGCCAGAGAGTTTGGAGGACGTGACCATGCGACGGTTATGTATGCTGTGGACAAGATCGCTGAGTTGATGAAAGAACGGCGGTCAATATATAATCAAGTGACCACACTTATCCAAGCAATCCGTGGTACACAATAGGTAGTGTGACCCTCCCTATCGGACGCTTCATGATGAGCTCTCTCCTCAATTCTTATCTATGACAAGAAACTGTGTAACACGGATAGCCATCCTTCAAGACGATTCCCATTCTCATAAGCGATGCGTTCCCACGAGACCTGAGCCACGTCCACTGATCATGCTATTGGTCCATACGGTCGCGTGCCGCCACCACTTGCCCCCTTCTGGTATTTACAGAGATAATTCCACAGGACGATATCTCGAGCCACAAACCGTCTTGCCAGCATACAACTCTCTCACCCAGCCGCCCAACTCACACATTTGCGAACAACTTGTAAATAACCTCCTAGGTCAAGACTTACGCTTTCACCACACTCCACAAGTCGCCACGGCCCGTCGTCCTCGCCTGTTGGCAACAGCGCCACTTCTCCACACCACCGTTCCACCTACCTGCCATCGACGTCTCACCGGTCATCAAAGAACAGTCTTGTTGTCATTCCATCGCTACTGCTGGTCACTACATCAACGCGGGCACTCAACGTTCTTAGAAGACACCTCCCCAATGCGCTCAACCAGCGAATCACTCGCTATAATTCACAATCCACACAACAATGACGATGACGAAGTTTAAATTTAAAACGCCAAGGGAGCACTGCTGATGGAATTCACAATCGAACAAGAGGCCCTCGCGACAGCGATGACGACCGCATCACGTGCACTAGGAAGTCGAATGATCACAAACGCGGCTCTTGCTGGCATTCACCTGTCAGTCACTGATAATGATCTGACTATGGTGTGCACAGACCGTGACCTGACTGTGACGGTCCAAACCTCCGTCCAAGCTGTCTCGAACGGCGAGATGCTTCTTCCAGGCCGGTTGGCTGTCGAGGTCGTGCGTTCGCTTGAGCCCGGAGCTGTGATCGTAAAGAAGACTGGTGACTCAGAGGTTGAATTACGAAGTGGCGTAAGCCACTTTACAATCCGGTCATTGGAGCCGGACTTGTTCCCGCGGTCCGACGTGCCCGGATCTCACACCGTATCGCTTGAAATACCGGCCCACGATCTCGCCTCATCGCTGGGCAAGGTGGTACGCGCGGCATCGACTGACGACAGCCGCGCAATACTGACCGGAGTCTTGGTCGCGCCGCGCGAAGGTGGCTTCACATTGGTTGCGACCGACTCGTACCGTCTTGCAATTGCGACAATGTCTGTACCGGACGTTGACACAGTGATGGACGTGCCCATTATAATACCGGGACGGGCCTTGTCCGAGATGCGAAAGATACTGTCGACCGTTTCATCTGACGCGTTCTCGGAAAATAGCGCGGATGGAGTGGTACGATTTACCCCGCTACCATCGGCAGCGCAGTTCACATATCGAAATATCTCGATCACGACAAGGCTCGTCGACGGAAGATTCCCCGACTACGAACGTCTTGTACCTACATCATACCTACATGAGCTTAGCTTTGATGCGGTAGCAATACAGCATGGCCTAAAAAGAATGAAGCTTCTTGTCCAAGATCAGAAAACTCCGACACGGCTTATTATTGCACCTGATGTGCTCACACTTGCGGTGACGGCTGACGAAATAGGATCCGCAACCGAGCAGTTGCCAATAACATATGATGGGGAGCCATTCGAGATTGCATTTAATGCGTCTTTTCTATCTGATGGAATTGACGCACTAGATTCAGAAACTGTAATTTTAAAGACCTCTGACTCTGGTAAGCCAAGCCTTCTACTCTCACCAAGCAGCCATGAGTTCGAATATCTCCTTATGCCCATTCGGGTTGTATGATTAGGCCCGGTTAGTCATGGTGAACCGGGCCCCACACACCGATGATCGAACATGGTCAACATTGAGGGGGGGATCGCGCACAAGATCGAAAGGTGACCCTGGCGTTGACTCAACCTACCATAAGAGCCTTCATGATAAAACACCTCGGCATATCTCTGATTCCCTGCAACTAATTACTTCCCAACTGGGCGACGCACAAAACGCCGCAGTTGACAGTTGCCGTCGTACTATTGAGAGAGTCTTGTCCCATGCTGATGTCGCTCGGATCAAGATACGGGCTTCTTCAGCGAATAGCCTATTGCTCTCGACGTCCGATACAGGACTCGGTGCGGTGCTACTTTCAGAGCGCAGCATGCTGCTTTCACTGATTGATGCTGATCTTGTTGCGGCAGGCTACCATCCTGCTGTTGTGACACGACTTCAGATTGCAATTACGCGGGACTAGCGCACAGCGCTTGGTGGGGCAGGTATCTCGATCCCATCTATCGTTCTCCTTTGTCTGTAGCCTGTATCTGAAGACGGCAATTCACTAGGCGTGCACAGGAAAATGTCGGCATTCTCGAAGATATACTTCTAATATAGACAAACGCTCGATATTTCGACAGGCACTGCCACCCGGTGCTACAATTCGGTTCGGCTGATTGCCTTTCTATATAGAGGGCATATGAGTCGGCGACAACCCGTGTGTGAATGGCACTAATCCAGGAGCCTACTTGACAACCGATACTTCAGTAAGTACCTACGAATCATCAGATATTACTGTCCTCACTGGACTTGAGCCGGTTCGAGCAAGACCAGGGATGTACATAGGTTCTACTGGCCCGTCTGGCCTTCATCATCTCGTCTGGGAAGTTGTCGATAATGCGGTCGACGAAGCAATGGCCGGATTTTGTGATCGAATCATTGTAACTCTTCTTCCGGACGGGGGCTGCGAGGTATCTGACAACGGGCGCGGTATTCCAGTCGACCCACATCCTATGTACCCAGATCAAAGTGCCGCTGAGATAGTCCTGACTACACTTCACGCGGGGGGTAAGTTTGGCGGCTCAGGGTACAAGGTGTCCGGTGGTCTCCATGGCGTGGGTGTTTCTGTGGTAAATGCTCTCTCGCGTCGCCTTGTCGTCGAGATCTGCCGCGATGGGCACTTGTATAGTCTTGAGTTCAACGACGGTGGCAACCTAGCCGGCCCGCTCACCAAAGTTGTCAGTGCTGGTGCGACCGCAACGGGAACATTGGTGCGGTTCTGGCCAGATCCGGGCGTATTCGAGGATGTTACATTCCGGGCTCAGACAATTTTAGAGCGCCTACAGGTGATGGCATTTCTAAATCCAGGCCTATCTATCACCTTCCGGGACACTCGGCCGGGACACGAGGAACGAGTTGTTTATCATTACACCAACGGGCTCGTTGACTTCATACAGCACTTGAACGCGTCTAAGGAGTCGCTATTCCCGACCGTCGCGCACTTTGGCCACGTTGACGAAACCGGTGAAGTGGATGTTGCTCTTCAGTGGAACAGCGGCTTTTATGAGAACATTCATTCATTCGCGAATGGTATCTCGACGACAGAAGGCGGCATGCACGAGGAGGGATTTAGAAAGGCACTCACGAGCGTCGCAAATAGGTACGCACGCTCACACGGCTTTCTCAAGGATAAAGATGATAACCTAGCAGGCGAAGATATTCGCGAAGGGCTTACCGCCATCGTGTCTGTTCGGCTCACTGATCCACAGTTCGAAGGCCAGACGAAGGCGAAGCTTGGCAACGTCGCGATGCGGTCACTTGTCGAGAAGGCGACAAATGAACGGTTTAATGAATGGCTAGAAGAGAACCCGCGGCCGGCTGGCCAGATTATTCAGAAAGCAATGGTCGCCTCGCGTGCGCGAGCCGCCGCCCGCCAGGCACGCGACCTAACCCGGCGGAAATCGGCCCTGGAGGGTGCCGGCTTACCGGGCAAGCTGGTAGACTGCTCGTCGCGGTCTCCGGCAGAGAGTGAGCTCTTTATTGTTGAGGGCAACAGCGCAGGCGGTTCAGCAAAGGACGCACGGGACCCGCGGACACAAGCAATACTGCCAATCCGTGGAAAGATCTTAAACGTCGAGCGGTCGCGCGCTGACCGGATGCTTAAGAACGCGGAAATCCAGGCGCTAATTACAGCAATTGGTGGTGGTATCGGCGAGGCGTTCGATATCTCGAAGGTTCGTTATCATAAGGTCATTATTCTGGCTGATGCCGACGTCGACGGATCTCACATCCGGGTGTTGTTGTTGACATTCCTATTTCGACAGATGCGGTCGTTAGTGGAAGCTGGCTATGTTTACGTCGCACAGCCGCCGTTGTACTCTACGATTGTTGGAAAAGAGAAGGTCTACCTGCACGATGATGGTGCAAAAGAGCAGTTTATCTCGGAACGCGGCAAAGCGAAGCTTGAGTTTCAGCGCCTGAAAGGTCTCGGCGAGATGGACTTTTCGGAGTTGCGAGATACGACAATGGATCCCAGCAAACGGTCATTGCTTCGTATCGAGCTTGAACAAGCCACGATCGCAGATGAGGTGTGCTCAGTCTTAATGGGTGATAGTGTGGATGCGCGACGCCATTTTATTCAGACAAATGCAAGGGACGTGAGGTTCCTTGATATCTAATTGGCTGCGCGATCTTCTAATGTCTTTACATGGAGAGCGGTCGTGGTAATTTTGTTATTGGATTTGTTATTGGTGCAGTATGAGTGACGATAGTAGTCCTTACCCGGCGGTTGATAGTACACAAGGGAGCCTGGTGCTGGATGTCGATGTGATTCCGGCGGAGCCAATAGAAATCCAAGAGGAGATGGAGCGATCCTTCCTCGACTATGCGATGTCAGTGATCGTGGCGCGGGCATTGCCGGATGTCAGAGATGGTCTCAAGCCGGTTCATAGAAGGATTCTCTACGGTATGTACGGCCAGGGCCTTCGTCCGGACCGGCCGCA
>JAJYVK010000170.1 GCA_021792075.1 Actinomycetes bacterium
TATTGATTTTGTGATGATTAGAGCAGACCTCATGATTTTGCTCATCCTCTGCCACTGCCGATGTGCAAAAATTTTGTATCTACCGTATGGCTATTCGAACATATGTTCGATAAATTAGTCATATGGATATCGCTGTTGAAAAATCGATCAGTCATCTATCGAGATTCGTATCTCCTCAGCTTTTGGCTAGTGAGAGGTATGTGGAACTGGGTGGCTCTCTGGCACAGATATTTCCATTGGGCAGAATCCAGTTGGGGTCGGTTGTCTTGTTTGAAGGTGAATCGAACTCGGGGGCGACATCAGCTGTTTTTGAGTTCCTATCTTCTGGCGGCATTCGAAGGAACTGGAGCGCCTTGGTGGGTTTCGAGAATCTGGGTTTTCTTGCTGCTTTCGAGAAGGGCGTGGATCTTGGAAAAGTTGTATCCGTTCCTGACCCGGGGAGAGATCTAGCTCAGGTTGTCGCAGTGCTTACAGAGGCTTTCCGGGTCGTTGCTATTGCAAATCCAAGGTTCATCTCTTCCTCCCAGGCTCGCAACCTCACATCCAGGGTCAGGGTGAACAAGTCGATCATTGCTATTGTCCAGCAGGGTTGTGATATAACAGGAACACGTGGCAGAGGGCTGTGGCCCGGCTCTTATGACTACTGGATCAGCTCTTCAATATCTGGCTTTACCGGCTTGGATAGGGGCAGCGGTTTTATAAAGGAACGTAGGCTATCTCTTTCACTGGGTAGTAGGCGGGGTGGGGCGACGAGGAGCATAGCAGTCTCCATTTAAAGGTGTTTTTATGTCTAAGAAGATTCCCCAAGTAAAGCTTCGCCGCCCCAGTTATTCGTTGTTCGACTCCATTGAGCATCAGGTAGCTCCAAGAGTGCTTCTGGTTGATTTTTTCTACTGGCCTTTCATATCTGCTGGATCAGGGGGGATCGATCCTTTGGCCGTAGTGGCAGGAAATGGAGTAGTGACCGATGTATCGCCAAAGGCTTTCAGAGCTGGAGTCAGAGCGGGAGACAGGGTAAGAGCAGCTACATCTGCCGTAACCGGCTTGCAGGTGATCTCTGTCGATGCTATCGATCAGGGCGGCTTGTTCGCCAAGATAGCCAATGTCTTGGAACGGTTCTCTCCTTTGATCGAGATCGTTGACATCGGAGTTTGTGGCACTAATGCCAGGGGTCCTTCCAGATATTTTGGAGGCGAGGAGAGACTTGCCTTAGAGGTTAGGAAGGCGATGGAGGACCAGATTGTAGAGGTTTTTCCCCCAGCCGGGGAACTGCTAAATCGTGCAGCCGATCTCTTTGCTGAAGGCTCGGTCTTTTCTTTTGGCGTCTCCATCGCCGATGGTATCTTTACGGCCAAGATAGCGGCCAGGAACTCGCTTCTGATTCCTCCGGGCAGGAGCGGATCTTTTCTGGCTCCACTTCCGATCAGGGAACTACCCGACCGTAAGATTGCCGATACTCTTGATCGTCTGGGGGTGCGCTCTTTGGGCGAGTTTGCAGATCTTGATTTCGATCTGGTATTGGAGAGGTTTGGATACAGAGGGGCACTCTTGCACAGGATGGCTGGAGGACTGGATACATCTTCGCTGGAGGCTGCTGAGATCAAAGAGGACCTCACCCAGAAGATCGAATTGCCGGAGCCTTTGGAGTTTGCTTCATCAGTCGTCTTTGCATGCAAGGCAAGGGTGGAGGAGATGCTGAGCCATCTTTTGGAAAGCGGATACCTCTGTCAGATCATGCGAGTTCGTCTTATGAGCGAAAATGGAGAGGAGTCTGTCAGGGATTGGGGTGTAAAGGATGGATTGTCGGCTCAGCTCCTTTTGGAGCGCATCAGGTGGCAGCTCGAATCATGGTCTACAGATCCGAGGTTTGCTCCCTCGGCTGGTGTAGAGACTGTTGAGCTGCAGCCGCAAAGGGTCGTATCAGCCTTGAGAATTCAGCTTGATCTTGACGGTAGCGAAAGGTCATCTGTGGCCAAGGTTTCCCAGGCACTTTCAAGAGTCGACGCAATTGTCGGCAAGAGGTCGTCTATCGCAAAGATAAAAGTATCTAGGACTCCAAAGGAAAGTGTTGAAATGGTGCCATGGCAGCTCCATCTCTTTGATCTCGATGAACCGATGGATCAAAAGGCAGGAGAGAGACCTCCTTGGCCGGGGAGGTTACTAAGTGCGTCTCCGGCTATCTGTTTTGATCCAGAGGTGGAGATCTTGCTCTTGACCAAGGAGGGTACTTTGATAAGCGTATCGGCGAATGTCTTTCTGAGCGGAGAGCCCTACTGGATGAGAGTTGAGAGTTCTGGTAAAAGGGTGAGAGTCTTGGAGTGGTCCTCCCTCTGGCCGATGATGGAGAGGTGGTGGTATCCAGAGCATTCAACAAAAGGGGCCAGAATCCAGATAGTTACTGATGAGATGGGCGCCCTGCTAGTCAAAAGTTCAAACGGCAGATGGTTCGCAGAGGGCTCATACGACTGACCATTCTTATTGCCAAAAGTATACATTTACTTGAAGTGAGATCGAACTCTCAGCGCCAAATGACCCTTGTCTACGGTGCCATCCCAGCTCTAGAATTTGATTGGTTGTAGTGAATCGACGCATTCGGCCTCATGCCGGTTCGGCAACATGGCAAATAGATGGCAGCCAACCAAGAGCCGAAGGAGAGCAGATGAAGCCAGAGGAACTCGAGCCTGCAACACCCCTTGGAAGAGAGCGGCACTCAAAAGACGATCAAACTTCCACCTTTGCCCCGCCGAATAGAGGCTCTATGCTGCTCGAGTTCGTGACCGTGAACAGTTCCGGATTCGGCGTGGCGAAAAAGTGATGATTGGTCAGTTGCGCAAGGCCCTAAAGCGGACATTTGGCCCTGACATGGTCCTGCTCCACGCCCCGTCTGTATGGGACTTTCGAAAAGAGGTCATCCTCCAAGGCCCGCTGGCGGATGTCATCCCATCAACGGACGAATTCGAGATGTACCCAATTGGCCTGACAAGCATCGCCAGCTATCTCGAGGCTAACAACTACAACATCAGGATCGCGAATCTCGCGCTGAGGATGCTCCGGGAGCCCGAGTTCGACGTTGCGGCCCATATCGGGGCGTTCGACTCGGATCTGTTCGGGATAGATCTGCACTGGCTTCCCCACGCAAATGGGGCACTCGGCATCGCAGAACTGGTCAAGAAGGTGCATCCTGAGGCAAAAGTACTGTTAGGTGGCCTATCTGCGAGCTACTTTCATGAAGAGCTGATAGAAAATCCCTCAATTGACTTCGTTATAAGGGGGGACTCCGCAGAGGAGCCGTGTCGTCAGCTTCTCCAGGCCTTGAGGGAGGGAAGGCGGCTTGAGACCGTTGAGAACCTTACTTGGAAGCGACCGGACGGAACTGTTGTCGTGAACCCGCTTAGCTTTATCCCAGCGGATTTGAACTGGATCGATGTGCCGGCCTATGACTTTATGACCCATGCCATTTTCAAATATCAGACTTTGGAAGACTTCCTTCCTTACGTTGAATGGCTAAGGTATCCATCGACCATGTTGCTGAACTCGCGTGGCTGTACCTATAACTGTGCAATTTGCGGCGGTTCACGATCTGGATACGCAATGGTGACGGGTCGGCCATCTGCCGCAATGCGTTCTCCTGAGAAGCTTGTCTCTGACGCGAAGCGGATAGCGACTTTCTCCAAAGCTCCGATATTCATGGTGCACGATCCACGTATAGGGGGTGTTCCGAGAGCCCAGCGCTTCTTCGGACTTTTCAAGTCGGCAAAAATCTCGAACGAACTCGTGATAGAACTCTTCTATCCGGCAGACTCTGACTTCTTCTCCATGGTTAGAGACTCGACGAAAGCGTGGAGTCTGCAGATAACTATTGAATCTCCCGATCCCAAGATCCGAAAGATGAACGGCAAATTCCCGGTCTCCAATGAGGTTCTGGAGAAGACTCTAGAGGCAGCGCTTCTTCAAGGATGCGGCAAGCTTGATCTGTTCTTCATGGTTGGCTTACCGGGTCAGGATGCGGCTTCAGCTCGTTCCACCATCGACTACTGCCGGTATTTGGTAGATCGTTTTGGCGCCGACCCCCGCCTTCAGTTCTACGTGGCTCCACTCGGCCCGTTCCTTGATCCTGGCAGTAGGGCTTTTGAACGGCATGAACTGGGGTACCATCGTCGTTTTACAACCTTGGAGGAGCATCGCATGGCGCTACTCGGTCCGACTTGGAGGGAGATGCTCTCATATTGGACGGACTGGATGAGCAGAGATGAGATAGTTTCGGTGACTTACGAGGTGGGGGCTGCGTTGAACGATCTCAAGTATGAGGCTGGGCTTATTGACGCTGGGACCCACAGCATTGTTGCTTCCCACTTCAAGATTGCCCAGGAGACCTTCCCGCAGCTTGACGCCATAAAACTCTTGGATGAGCCGGAGCGCAGCGAAGCACTCCATGCACTTGCGGATAGGGTGAATGCGGCTAACACCGCGAGTCTGGTTGGTGAAGATGAGTTGAAGTGGAAGACTTCGACTGGTTTTCGGCTGAGCTGGGTTTTGGCTCGACATCTCATGATTTCTCTGTTTCTGGAATTAGGCCGTGCGTTCGCCCGGTTTGTCGGCTTGTATGACACCTCTGTTGCAGATGTTCGCAGGCTTGACTCTTGCGATACGGTTGTGTAGTCCTTTTGCCGGAGCGCTTGTCTTGGCATTTGCTTTGAGAAGGTGTTTCTAGAGTCGAGTTTGTAGCGTATTGGCTCGAATGTCGCGTGTGTTTCACGCGGTTTTGGCACCTGCATCGTCTGTTTGGCTCGGATCGGAATGGCGGCTTTCGCCGCCTTTTGGGTCTCATGCTCTCTCTGGTGAGGAGCAGGCTTTCCATCGGTTTTGCCTCCTTTTTTGTGGCAAGGCGGCTGGAATAAATAGATAGCTAGTCGAACATATGTTCGATAATATAGGAGAATGGAAGGTTACGCAGAGCTTCACTGTCACTCCAACTTCAGCTTTTTAGACGGTGCAAGCGATCCGGAAGAACTCGTAAAGGTGGCCTCC
>JAJYVK010000171.1 GCA_021792075.1 Actinomycetes bacterium
GAAGGTGCTGTTCCCGGAACTCTCGGTGAACGTATCTTTCGTCGAGCGCTTCAGGCGAGAGGCTCAAGCCGCCGCTAATCTCTCTCATCCAAATATTGTCTCCGTGTTTGACTGGGGCGAGGCCGATAATACCTACTTCATCGTGATGGAGCTTGTAGAGGGCGTCACGCTTTCCTCTCTGATCACCGAGAGCGGCCGTCTGGATCCGCAGAAGGCGGCATCGATCGCCGCTGATGTGGCCGCCTCGCTCGCGTTCGCACACAAGCATGGCGTGATCCACAGGGATGTCAAGCCGTCGAATGTTCTTTTAACTGAGGACGGTCAGGTCAAGGTGACCGACTTCGGCATCGCCCGCGCCGCTACTGCGGACGGAGACCTGACGCAAACTGGAGCGGTCATGGGAACGGCTACCTACATTCCGCCGGAGCAGGCACAGGGTTTGGTTGTCGATGGCAGAAGCGATGTCTACTCCCTTGGAGTGGTCCTGTATGAGATGCTGGTGGGACGGGTTCCATTTTCCGGAGACAGCCCGCTTGCCATTGCCTATAAGCACGTTCGCGAAGACGCTCCACGCCCCCGTTCTTTGGTGCCGGATATCCCAGAGGCGCTGGAGGCGATCGTCTTGAAGGCAATGGCGAAAGATCCGGCGTCACGCTATCAGAGCGCCACTGAGATGAGAGACGATCTTCGAAGGTTCTTGAACCATCAAGAGGTTCTGGCTCAATCGGGTTTTGATCCTGACGCGACCCAGGCGCTTCCCGTAGTGGACATCTCCCGGGGGGGCGGTTCCCCAACGCAGACGATGCGTACCTCTCCAATCTCATCTGTCGACCCACCCGGGCGTGGAACGAACTGGCTTCTGGTCGGGATACTTATACTGGTGCTGGTTATCGGCGCCCTTCTTCTGGGGGCCAAGTACTTCTTGAATTCGAACCCAAGCAATACCGCAGCGCCGACCACGGTTCAGGTCCCCGCGGTGGTCGGGGAGAGCGAGACGAATGCGACCGCTACTCTGACAAACCGGGGACTCAAGTATACGATTTCGCATGAGACCTCTAATGAGCAGTCCGGGACGGTGCTTTCGGAGAACCCGAGCGCCGGGACGACCGTTAACAGGGGAGCGTCAGTGGCGCTTGTTGTGAGTTCCAGCGTTCCACAGGTCTCGGTGCCAAATGTCGTCGGTCAGACGATAGCTTCGGCCGAATCGACGCTTTTAGCTGCCGGATTTCAGGTGTCCACCAACTACGTCAACAATCCCGCAAATGTGGGTACGGTGACGTCGGAAACGCCGGCTGCGTCCACCCAGGCTCCGAAGGGATCGTCGGTGACACTGGATGTCTCCAATGGCCCTTCTCAAATAACGGTACCGAACGTCGTTGGACAACCGGTGGCTCAGGCCGCGAACACGCTCGGATCGCACAATCTGACACTGGGCAATGTCACATATGCGTCATCTCCGACCATCGCAAATGGGGATGTCATATCTACCAACCCGGCGGCCGGGACGAGCGTAGCTCCTAATACATCGGTCGACGTCGTGGTGTCACAAGGTCCAAGTTCGACGACGACTACCACCGCTGTCCCGCCAAGCTCTACTACGACAACCTTTCCGTCGACTACTACCACGACGGTCGCGGGTTAGCGACTGAGAATGCCCCTTGCCCTGGTCTGCCGGGCCATATCGAGAAAGTTCCTGATTATGGTCTTGCCGGAGTCGGTGTAGATGGATTCCGGATGAAACTGTACCCCCTCGACCGGTAGGCTTACGTGGCGAAGCCCCATTATAAGGCCGTCTTCACTGGTTGCAGAGACGATAAGCTCCGGTGAAAGGCTCTCCTGATCCACTATGAGGGAGTGGTATCTTGTGGCTCTGAATGGACTTGTCAGACCACTGAATACGCCCTTGCCGTCGTGGCTGATCATCGAGGTCTTCCCATGCATCAAATATGGGGCCCTCACGATCTTTGAGCCAAAAACCTCGCCGATCGCCTGATGTCCAAGGCATACGCCGAAAACCAATATCCCCATCTCCGCTGCGACGCGAACTAGTTCATTGGTTATGCCAGCCTGGCTGGGAATTCCCGGTCCCGGGGAGATGAGAATGCCGTCGGGCTGGAGTTCAAGCACCTCTTGAATCGTGACCTTATTGTTTCGGTAGACCATCGGTACAGCCCCCGCTTCTCCGAGGTATTGAACGAGGTTGTACACGAAGGAGTCGTAATTGTCCACTACGACAATTTTTTGAGCTTCGATGTTTCTTTGCACGTTTTCCAATTTTCGAACGGATTTGACAAGGCCTAACTCATTTGCGGCTGTGCTCTACTATCCTAGCCAGTGTGACTCAATGGCCAAAGATATTATCCAGATCTGCAAAGCAGGAAAAGTCGCATAAGGCTGAGAAGAAGAGCGGCGGCAGATATACGCCAAAGTCGGAGCGACCCAAGTCATATCATTCGCCAAGATGGCTGCTGGTTCTCATGATGAGCTTTCTGGCACTTGGAGTCCTGGTGATCATCGTCAACTATTTGACGATCCTTCCCGGTGGCGCTTCGAACTGGTATCTGCTTGCCGGACTTGTTCTTTTAGCCGTTGGTTTCTGGTTGGCCACGAAATACCAGTGAAAGCGGTTCAAAGCCTTTCGAT
Source organism: Actinomycetes bacterium (assembly GCA_021792075.1). GTDB lineage: Bacteria > Actinomycetota > Acidimicrobiia > Acidimicrobiales > Acidimicrobiaceae > SCQM01. The sequence goes on from JAJYVK010000171.1 coordinate 2,644, forward strand.
TATCGTAGCGTTGGCGAGTCCGCCTCCCTCGCACATGGTCTGAAGACCGAGACGTCCGCCGGATCTCTCTAGTTCATTCACCAAAGTCGCCAACAGGCGCGTCCCCGATGCGCCGAGAGGATGACCCAGTGAGATGGCTCCACCGTTTACATTGACTCTGTTCATATCGGGCTTGAGCTCTCTTTCCCATGCCAAGACCACCGAGGCGAATGCCTCGTTTATCTCGATCACGTCGATGTCTTCGATCGAGAAGTTGTTTCTTGCCAGGATCTTCTGAGTGGCTGGAATAGGACCGGTGAGCATGGTTATCGGGTCGACTCCTGCTAGTGAAAAAGCTACGAATCTGGCCCGCGGTCTGAGATTCAGCTTGCTGGCCATCGATTCCGACATGATCAAAGCGGCCGACGCGCCATCTGTGATCTGCGAAGAGTTGCCGGCCGTGACCTTGCCGTTCTCTTTGAACGCAGGTTTCAGGCTTGAAAGTTTCTCAATTGAAGTGTCAGCCCGTATGCCCTCGTCGTAATCGAAGACCTCGTCATTCTCTATTCCTTGTGGGTTTTTTACTCTAATGGGAATGATCTCGTTGTCGAAGCGGCGCTCGTCCTTGGCCCTTTGCGCCCTTTGGTGGCTCTGAAAGGAGTAGTTATCCAACTCCTCTCTCGTAAGATGCCAGATGTCGGCGATCATCTCGGCGCTGATTCCCTGTGGGACTATGCCTCCCTTGTCCCAGTACCGTTTGGTCATCAAAGGGCCGAACGGAACGCCGGGGCCGCTCGACATGTTCACTCCAAGAGGAACCCGAGTCATGCATTCAATGCCGGCGGCGATTACGATATCGTGGGAACCGGCCATTATCGCCTGGGCGGCAAAGGTTGCCGCCTGCTGTGAGGATCCGCACTGGCGATCGATGGTAGTGCCGCAGACCGACTCAGGAAAGCCAGCCGCTAACACGGCATTTCTCCCGACATTGACCGCCTGCTCGCCGACCTGGGTGACGCAGCCCATTATGACATCCTCGATCAAAGCCGGGTCGAGATCGTTCCTCTGCACCAACGCCTTCAAAGGTTCGCTCGCCAGATCCACCGCGTGCCATCCAGAGAGTTTCCCACCTCTTTTGCCGCCGGGTGTTCTGACGACATCGATGATTACCGCCTGCTCCATTTGTCTTTCCCTGATAGTAGAGACGTGCAGCTTCGACGTCACTTGGCCACCATTGAGGCTATCACAGCCGATTTCGATTGGAAAAGGTGAGCTATTGCGAGCTTCAGTTGGACTGCAGCGGATCAGCTTTGATCAAGTTGACGACGTTGATCGAGCCAAGACTCGTTATCCGCAACTCCGGCATAACCGCAAGACAGAGAAGGTCGAGGTACCTGAAGGAGTCACTGAGAGGAGTGCCAAGGCTCTGCGCCGCATGGTTAACGGCTTGGAGTTCCTCTCGCAGCTCCGGAGCGCCAAGAGTTGAGATGATGCCTCCAATCGGCAGGCTGACGGAGGCTAGCACCTCTTTGTTCTTGACCACCACCTGCCCTCCGCCCATCTGGATCAAAGAGGCAACAGCATGCGCCATATCGTCGATGCCGTTGGCTGAGTTCGAGCCAACCACTATGAGGCTATGGGGGCCTCTGGCCACTGTGGAGGCAATGGCGCCTTCCTTTAGGCCGATTCCCTCTACGAGCCCTATGCCGACGTCTTTGCCAAGGTTCTTGCGTCCAAGGATCGCCAACCTGTTAATCGAGCTATCGTCGGCACGGAACTCCTTCTCAAACTCTCTGACGCTTGAGCCTCTCTGGCTGATTGAAATTATCTTCACCACCTGTCCCCGTGGCTGAGGTAGGGAGAAGCTCTCCGGACCGATCTTGGTGAGGTCGATCTGGATGGTCTCTTGCATCCAAGGAGGTGGAGAGGTCTTCGGCACCGTAAAAACCATCGTCCTGCCAGAGCGGGCGACCAGAGTCCCTTTTTGAAAAACCATCGTTGGTTTGAACTCCGTCAGATTTGGAAGGATCACGAGGTCTGCCTGGTACCCGGGGCTCAAATAGCCAAGACGGCTGAAACCGTGGAACTCTGCCGGATTTGTGGAAGCCATGATCAGCGCATCTTCGGGAGAGAGGCCGGCTGCGACGGCGATCCTCAGGCACTCATCTATATGACCGCTGGTGAAGATATCTTCGAGTTCTCTTTCGTCGGTGCTGAATGCCAGGTTTCTGATTCCAAAGGCCTTCGCCACCGGAAGGATCTCTGTAAGGTTATGCCGGGTGCTTCCACTTCTGAGGAAGACCCACATTCCCTTTCGGCGCTTCTCCATCGCCTCTTCATATGTGAGGCACGCAACATCGGATTCAACCCCCGCACTCAGATAGGCGTCAAGCTGAGAGCCG
>JAJYVK010000172.1 GCA_021792075.1 Actinomycetes bacterium
AAACAGTGAGGCTATAGCGTCGGCACGCTCGTATCCAGTAACTACGAGAATCACCCCCGCGATAACGGTAGCGATGAACCCGTAGAGGTCGGTGACGATGTGCTGGAACGAGCCCTCCACGTTCAGGCTCGACCGGTTAGCTTTGGATAACATCCATGCCGCGACAAGGTTCACTGCGATGCCGACTAGGGCGACGACCACCACAGTAAGTCCCTTGACTGCGCCTGGGTGAATCAGACGGCGAATCGCCTCGAAGGCAACCAGGGCAGACACGATCAGCAAGGTGATCCCGTTCCCTGCCGCTGAAAGTATTTCAGCACGTTTGAATCCAAACGTCCACTCTCCAACCGGCGACCTGGCAGCAAGACGAGCAGCCCACAACGACGCCCCGAGCGCTCCTGCGTCGGTGAGCATGTGCCCCGAGTCCGACAGCAAGGCTAATGACCCCGAGATCACCGCCGTAATTGTCTCAACTGTCATGAACGTGACGATCAGACCCAACGCGATTGCCAGGTACCGGGCATCAGCGTCAGCGGATACGCCATGGCTGTGCCCACCATGGTCGCCGCGATGGTGGGCATTGTTCCCATCTCCCTGCATATGCACGGACACAGTGGCACAATCGAATTCAGCGCTGTCTTGCCCGCCAGGGCTACCCACTAATCGCTCCTTCCACCGCTTCGGAACACATAATAGTGGTGTGACTAATATGAGCTAAGCCAATATCAAGGAGCAATCGTACGTGTCCATCAGCTAGCCGATAATAGGCCATTCGGCCCCTCCGATTCACAGAAACTACCCGATGAGCGCGTAACAACCGCAGGGCGTGGCTTACCGTGCTCTCACTCATGGAGGTCGCTGCCGCCAGATCACAGACACACAACTCTCCGGCCTCAAGCAATGCCACTAGTAGAGTAAGTCGGCTCTGATCGCCAAGAAGACCGAACGCATCGGCCAGATCTTCAAGATTATCGATGCTGGGAAGAGAGGCAACCACCTCTGCTACTTTGCCGGCGTCGATCATCCGAACACCGCAACTCTCATTACCTAACGAACCAGTGCCCATTACTAATATCTCCTCATATGTTCATATGATTATATATCAGCAGATGTGCGATACCCCCGTGACACCACTCCGCCCTAAAGGGCTGTGCTTCGGTGGCGCTGTTCACGCCACTCCGCCATCCATGATATGTGTGGTTGGCTTCACGGAACCGCCTTCAACCTTTCGGCCGAGAATTGGCTTACGCTTGCCCGTGCTGTTGTGGACTTTCGTCCCCGCAGGTCCTGCGGTCTTTGACTTGATCTGCGCTTGCGCCGAATCCTTAATGTTCTTTGCTGCGTTTCTGTCGGCATGATCCAAGTGGCCGCATGCGACGCAGTGGAATTTTCGACTGCAGCCAGGTCTGTTGGCTGGTGTAGGGCGACGCTCCGCACTCTGAGCATGTCGTGCTTCTGTCGGGTGCAGGGACGAGTGCTAAACGTGATCCGAACTTCGGACACTTGTACTACAACTGGCGACGACGTTCTCCATGGGCGTTGTCGAGGATACCTCGATTGATTCCCGCTTTCACGCCAACGTTGGTTCCAGGTGTTGTGACGGTCCCTTTAGCAGAGGCCGTCATGTCCTTTATCCGCAGGTCTTTAATACCGACGACGCCGTGGTTTTTGGCTACATCGGTGGTCAGCTTGTGGGTAAAGTCATTCCGTCTCCGTGCTTGTCGGGCGCGTAAACGGGCGATCTCTTGAATGGCGCGCCGGAGCTTGGCTGAGTATCGGCCTTCGTTGTGGCGCTTGGCCCAGGTGATTTGGCGGGCCTTCCTGCGTTCTAATCCGACTAGACGCCGTTGTTCTCCTGGCCTAAGAGTTTTGGGCAGCATGCGCGGCTCTTCCTCGTCAGCGAGGAACGCTGAACATGCAATGCCGAAGTCTATCCCCGTAACGGGATTGCCATTAGGAGGGGCGGTTATGTTTCGAGAGGCAATTCCAAACGACACCTGCCATCCAGAACCAGGCGCGTAGGAGAATGTGGCGTTGCGGACTGTCCCGTCGATGGGGTGGTGACGACGAAACTTTCTCCAGCCGAGTTTCGGAATCCAGACCTCGGACCATTTTCGACTGACATGGCGCACGTCTATGGCTTGACCCGGCAGCGAGAATCGCAGCTTGGCTGTTCGTTTCTCGAAAGTCGGACGACAGGCGGTGTGATTGGGATTGAACCAGTTTGCGTATGCACGGTCGAGATCCTTTAAGGCGGCTTGGGCGGCTTGCGCCGGAAGGTCCGCCATCCATGCGAAGTCTTTCCTGGCCTGGGTCAGAAATGGGGCCTGATCTGATGCCCATAGAGTAATGCCCCGTCCTTGGTAGAGGTTCTCCCGATGGACCGGGACATTGCCAATAACTGGACTGTAAGGATGTTGGCAGGTGAACAATCCGAGGTATTCTACACCAAACGTTTCTTGCACAAAGATGGGCACGTTGTGTGGGTCGAGGTGTCGCGGTCGCTAGCGCGTGACGAGGCGAGCAAACCCCAATATTTTATAAATTCAGTTCGAGATATCACCGAAGAGCGCTCACTTCTAGCCCAGCTCTCTCACCAGGCGCTGCATGATCCGCTCACTGGACTTGCGAACCGTATTATGTTCGAGGATCGCCTCACTCAGGCACTGGCCAGGGCTTCTCGCGAGAACAAAAGACTGGCAGTGCTATTAATCGATCTAGATGAATTCAAAGATATAAATGACACCTTTGGCCACCAAGTCGGCGACGACCTCCTCGCAGAGGTTGCCCGACGACTCAAGCAGGCGACACGGGCAGGCGACACTCTATGCCGCTTTGGTGGTGATGAGTTTCTCTATCTCAGTGAAGGGCTGACGAACCATAGCGAGGCCGAAACAATTGCCGAACGCCTCCTTAGCGTATTTGATGAGCCGTTCATTATTGGGGAAGAGAGTCTCAGCCAAGCTGCGAGTATCGGGATTGCTACCTGTCAGGGAGGGAAGGGCTTCGTAGAACTTCTGCGGGACGCGGACACCGCTTTGTCTGACGCCAAGCGCCAAGGAAAGAATCGCTACACTGTCTTCCGCCCGGAAATGCACGATCAAGTATCCAATCGCATCGGACTAGTCCAAGAGCTGCGAAGGTCATTTGACTCAGATAAAATCTTGATGCACTATCAGCCGATTGTGGACCTTGCGACAAGTCAAACCGTTGGTGTCGAGGCGCTCATGCGTTGGAACCATCCTGAGCACGGATGGGTACCTCCATATGTTTTTATCCCTCTTGCTGAGCAAAGCAAACTCATTTTCGACCTCGGGTCCTTCGCTCTCCACCAAGCTGTGAGCGAGGCGGCCTCCTGGCGACATCTTGACCAGCGAGAAGAGCAGCCCTATGTTACGGTCAATCTCTCTCCCAGGCAATTTCACGACCCCGACCTGTTGAGCAAAATCAAAGAAGTCCTTGAAGCAAACGAGTTTGCACCAGGTCGCCTGGTACTTGAGATCACCGAAGGGGTTGCATTCGTAGACATCGATTCTGCAACACGGGTGGCCTCCCGTCTGCGCCAACTTGGTGTTTCACTCGCGATTGACGATTTCGGGACCGGCTACTCCTCGCTTTCTTACTTCACCTTACTGCGCCCAAGTATTCTAAAAATCGACCAGTCTTTCGTGAACCGGGCCCATGACAGCGCTAATGGGGAACGGCTACTTGAGGCGATAATCACTATAGGCAACAGTCTCGATGCGATTGTAGTAGCCGAGGGCATAGAGACGACAACCCAGCTAGAGATGCTTCGTGGTCTCGGCTATAACTTTGGCCAGGGCTATCTCTTCTCTCCAGCGGTACCGTCAGCGGATCTTGTCGGCATGCTTGAAAGTGCGCCAATATCTTGCGGTGTGTCCCCCCCCCCCCCCCCGCATGTGGCAACAATTCCAATCGATTACCGCCTGGCCTCGTCTGCCGCGAGGAAAGCGAAGCGTAGCCTCTAACCGACCTCGGCCAATCAATAGCAGGCACGACGGAGAGGACCAAGATGGTCTCGTGGTTGAGTGATGCGCAATTCGTGATTCCTCGATGGGCCACCAGTTGTTGCTAGGTAAATGTTTACTACTGGGGCAGCGACGGAGTTACGATCCTTCGTAGTCTTCGGCTATCTGGCCAAACCGAAGAGTCAGAAAAAGAAACTCCGCACTCTAAGAATCAGAAGGATAACAATAATGGCCGGAGCATTAATATAATTCTGATATAGTTGATCAAATTAGTCAACAATCATAGACTAGGTATGGAGGCTGAGATGACAGAAACGATTGTCACTACATCGGAACTTTCAGAGGAGACTGCGTTCGACATTACCGAGGCGGGGCCTCCAAAGACTCTTGAGCGTCTCGCTATCGTCGTACGGGAAGGAACCTATGACCGGGTGCTCACCCCGTTTGCCTTTGCCTATCTCGCCGCTGCCAGCGGTGCCCAGGTCGATCTATTGTTTGTGAACTGGGCAGTGCGTGCAGTCATGCAAGGCGAAGCAGATCGCCTACCAATGTCAGCAGAGCATGCCCAAGAGGGCGACTACGTTCGCCGTCAGGTGGAGCTTGCCGGACTTCCCTCCAAGATTTCTGAACTAGTAATTGCAATAAAGCAAACTGGCAATGTTGCTATCTACGTCTGCAGCCTTGCCGCCCAAATCTTCGGAGCAACGAGAGAGAACCTCCTGCCAGAGGTTGACGAGATCGTAGGCGCCACCTGGTTTTTGACCGAACGGGTCCTGGGTGCCGACACAACGCAGTACTTCTAAATAGATCCCTTGCAGTTCCTGAAACAAAGTTCAGCATGGCAATAACAAATGCATTGCAGTTGCGAGAAAGGGAAGTGAAATATGCCTGAGGTGGAATCTTCTTTGGATAATTTCCAACCAACGCTGGTGATAGACATCTCCGGTTGCTTCTGTCCTGGACCAGTGATCGAGGCAGGTAGAGCTATTAATCGGATTGGTCTTGGTGATGCATTCGAAC
>JAJYVK010000173.1 GCA_021792075.1 Actinomycetes bacterium
GCTTGGCTCGTAGAGCCAAGCTATTGAAAGACTGGAGATTTGAAACCTCTCCACGGATAAATCCGGGGGATTCCTGGCTCAGGCAGCCTGAGTGCCCAGCGGACACCCAAGGTCTTATGCCATCAACACCAGCCGGGGTGAAGCCAGCCCGGACGACCATCACGGCCGCAGAATTCTTGTCCCTTGGACTGACTAACTCGCAAACGTCGCAGGTGTAGGTCCGTTGGGAAAGTGGTAGGCGGTGCTTGGTTCTCGCACCACATTTGGAGCAATCCATTGTCGTCCACTTTGGATCAACGAGTCGAAGATCTCGACCGTCTTTGTTTGCCATGGACACCAGTTCGCGCTTAGCCGACCCGATGGCGCCGTCCGCGGCTTTCTTTGCCATGGTTGTCTTGGCGAGGAACTTCGGTCTGAAGTCCTCCACCGCAATCTGGTCGTAATTCATCACGACTGATTTGGCCCACTTGCGCGAACTGTCTTGTCGTTGCCGAGCGACGGTGCGGCAGGTCTTGGCCGCATCATGCTTGGCGCGCCTGTAGCCGCCGGACGAGGGTTGTCCTCGTTTAGGCTTGCGTCGGGCCATCTGACGTTGGTAACGCGCGAGACGGGCCTGGGCTGATTTGCCGTGTTCGGGGTGAACGAAGTCATAGGCGTCGTCGGTGGTGGTAGCGATCTCTTTCACGCCCCAGTCAACGCCAATCACGCGTCCGTTCGCGGGGAGTGGGTCGTGCTCCACTTGGACGACGAAGCTCGCCCACCAGTCGCCAACGGCGTCTTGGTAGACGCGCACTGACGAAGGTGCCGATGGTAGGTCGCGCGTCCAGACAGGACGAACGATGATGTCCCCAGCTAGGTGTAATCGCAAGAAACTCTGTCGTCCTGCTAACTGCTGATTGTTCTTCTGGTGGTCGGGTTTAGCGTCGTCGTGGAGAGAGAAACCTGTCTTGACGTAGTTGAGCGACGCGGTCGAGCGGTGACGAGACTTAAACCTAGGCAATCCTCTGCGCTGGCGGATCGGCAGGCGATCTTTGATGTCTTTAAGTGCCTTCGACCGGGCGAGCCCGAAGTCGCGAACGGCCTGTTGTTGCACGACCGAAGAAGCGTTTCTCAACCACTCATTTTCCGCCCGCCACAGGGTCAGTTCCTTACACAATTTCGCCGGCCCGCAGGCAATCTTGTTCTCGGGAGTTGACGCGCGAAAGGATTCCTTTGACTTTTCGACGCAGCGATTCCAGACCCTTCGAGCACTGTCCCATTCGGCCCGCAACCGCGACTCGGCGTCGGCAGACACGCGTAGCCGGTAGTTGTAGCGAACAGTGGACGAACACATGTTCGTATGATAGCACGTGACTGTAGACTTCCCAGCGTGGAGATCAAATCCAATAACAACGTTCTCTACTGCTGCACCTATCACGTGGTGTGGTGCCCCAAGTACCGCAGATCGGTCCTCACCGACGGCCCGAAGTGTGGTGCCGTGGACACCCGACTCAAGGAAATCATCGCTCAGGTGTGCGTCGAACGAGGGGCCGAGTTGATTGAACTCGAGACCATGCCGGATCACGTCCATCTTCTTGTTGGCGTCGATCCGCAGTACGGCATCCACCGCTTCATCAAGCAGATCAAAGGTCGATCGTCTCGGCTGTTGCGGGATGAGTTTCCCCGTCTTCGCCGCCGACTCCCCACGTTATGGACGAACTCGTACTTCGTAGCCACTGTTGGTGGTGCCCCACTGGAACTTATCAAGCAGTACGTGGCCAATCAGCGCTACGTCTGAGCGAGCCGTTCTCGAGGCTTCCCTCCGGTGGGGCTCTACATCCCCATGGCTAAAGCCAGGGGCATTCCGCCCCACACCCCATTGTGGTAACTTCTCCCGTGACGGATGATTGACGGCCGTCTCTTAAAAAGTCCGTAGCCAAGAACTCCTATGGTCGAAACGGCACCTACAAAACCAAGAAGAACCGCAGTCTGGCCGACTGTTCCATTCATAGCTTTTTGCCACTAACGGTAGATATGCGGCCGGGATGAGCGGCGATATAGGTAGCCACGTGCTTCAATATGATCTGATGAGAAATGAAAATCTGGCCAGAGAAATGACCAACCAAGACAACCGGAATATTGGACTGGAATAGCTGAACAGGATTTGCCGTGTCGTACACTCTCACCGTCCTATTTTCAGCCTTGACTGAAAACTTCGCGCCTGTATTGGTAGTTCTAACGTTGCCTGGAAGCCGATGCCACACTCCTTAACGACACACCCTATCGCATTAGCTGGCATCATCTGTTCTCTCCATTGACCTTGGGACCGTGACGTCTCAGCGCGTCGAGTCGGCGGTGGTATTCCTCCTCGTCGATATCTCCCTTGGCAAAGCGTCGGGCAAGGACCCGCTCAGGATCACCGCTGTCTGATCTATCCTGCGTAGCGTCGCTCGCCTTCCATCGGGTGAGCGCTACAATCACCCAGATGACGAACCCCCAGAAAACTACCATCATGAGGGCCATTAACAGCCACCCCCACCATTGCACTCCGTTGCCCCAGTACCATACCATCACAATCAACCGCCTTTCTTTCTAAGGTCTTCGATTCATTTGAGTGTTCCAAACCTAGTGTGCAGGTAATTTCGTAGTTCAAGCAGATGCTCAGACGACCAGGTGCACCTCAATCTGCGCACGGTTAGTTGAAGTACCCCTCACCGGTGATGTGTCCAGCACCTAGTCCGTCACCAGCTCGTTTAGCTTCCCGAAGTTCACGTTGTTCAGGTTGGCAATCATCTCGCTCATTAATGTGGTCCTCTCGTTTGGAGACAGTAGCACTTCTTCAGCTCTGCAGTCTCGTTTATCTGTATTGATAAGTAACCTACAGGATGGAGGTGAAGATCTGGCGAAGACTAGGTGTGCTCCGCTCCAACAGACTAGCGATCTGATGCCTCCCCGGTCAGCCATCGCAGGTGTTCGAGTGTGCCCAAAAGCTCAAGCCGTCGACGCAAGACCGGGTTGTCGCCCGACTGGCTGGCGTGACAAGCAATCGCCGCGCTCTGGCGAGAGCGATCGACTTGAATGACGATATCCACCTCAGCGGCCGGGCATCCCACAAAGGTGGTTTCGAACTCTGCATTGAGTCTGGCGGCAACAAACTCAGGCAACACCCAAGCCAGTACCGACAATGTCGATAACTTCGCTGCCAGAAGCGCTGCTGCAGTTGCATGACTATGGTCTGGGTGACCAGTGATGCCTCCCTTGTCGAACACAAGAAGCATTTCGGCACTGGCCTTGGCATCGTTGATCAGCCTTACGAGCTCCCCCAGCGGAACGTCGTCAAGGTGTCCGTCAGGATAGCAGAACAATTCGACGTCGTGGATGCCAAGCACCTTGGCCGCGGCATTGAGCTCCTCTGTGCGGACATCGCCGAGTGGCCGACTCGTTTCACCAAGCGTGGACGCCTCGCCATGAGTAAAACATAGTACTCGTACTTGAGTACCTCGGTCTGAGAAGGCACCGATTACGGCGCCCAGGCCGAAGGACTCGTCGTCAGGATGGGCACAAACAACGAGCACCTCCTTCGCCGAGGGCAAATAATCACTAGCGTGGCTCACGGACGCACCTCGTAGTATAGGTTAGCAAGATCCTCGGAATCGGGGATCTGAAAGCGAGTGAATCCGACAGCACGCGACATCTCTTCGACTGTCAGAGGGTGAATACCCAGGGTTGCAACCCCGGCACCCCCAGGTTCGCAGAGGCCCGACAACATACAGGTGGCAACCGAGAAGCCGTAGAGCATTGCCAGCACGGGATTAGCCAGGTTGTCGACGAACCTTGGCGCACTGCAGATGTCCTTCACGAGCCAGGTCCCGTCGTCGGTCAAGGCCACGCCGATAGAGGCAATAGCATCTGCTTGGTGGGTCATATCGTGGATGCAATCGAAAGTCATGACGAGATCAAACGGCGCTTCCGGAGAAAGGTCCTCTGCGCTGGCCTGGTGAAGAGTGACGTTGGTAACCCTGGCCTCATTCATCCGCTGACGAACACGCGAGATGGCGTGCTCGGACGGGTCGAAGCGGTAGAACCCAGAAGCCGGGTAAGCCACAGCCATAGCGAGGAGCACCACCCCGGCACCGCATGCCACGTCGACCACTCGGGCACCGGCTTCCAACTTGGGTTCGACACCCTCGATAGTGGGGATGATGATGTGCGGGACGAGCGCCAGTCGGGCCCAAGGGCCAAGCATGTGCTCGCTTCGGTGTATGGCGTTGGGGCTGAGCCGGTCGTAGGGCAGGCCGACACCACTTCGGAATGCTTCGGCCAGCCCGTCGTCGGTCACGTCCGACTCAAAAGGTACCCCGAAGGCGCCGACAGCAAACACGAGGCTGTGCTCTTCCTCGGCCAGTACTGCTGCGGTGCAGCAGTACTGGCCGAAGTGGTCGTTGTCGTCATATCCGAGGAGGCCAGCAGTAGCTTGTCCCCGTAGCCACTCAAGAACCCAGCACTCTTGGAGCCCGGTCACCGTGATCAGCTCGCCTGCGGTCACCGAACTGACACCGACCAGCGCACGATATAGGCCAAGGTGGTCATCGAAGTGGATCATGAGAGAGACGATCTCCCCTTGTTTATAGCTCCAAACCCGCAGTACAAAGGCAAGCAACTCCTCGTCGTCAGGCCGGGGGAAAGTTGGGAACCGGGTTACGGGCTGACCTTCGGGCAGGGTTAAGTTGGTAGTAGTCTTTTTCATTCATTGCGTCCTTTCGTCTGATACGAAGACACATTTACCCAGCTAACGGCACTGGTAAAAGGATCGGGGCATAGTACCGTGAATGCACGCTAGGACTGGATCTTCGCCCATCACGGCGAGCCCTTTCAAGGGCTTCTAGGTTGCTGATACGTAATTTAGAATTCGCTCGCCGACGTTAGAAGCTTTGATAAGTTACCGCCATATATCTGTCCTGGCTCACTTTTCGCGAACGAAGTGAGCCCCAAGCGTTATAATCAGGAAGTCGTAGTTGAT
>JAJYVK010000174.1 GCA_021792075.1 Actinomycetes bacterium
GTACTTAACAAAATGACCGGCTTGATGTCACTTCTCGAGGGTCACGGTGATGTGGTTATGAACAGAGCTGGCGCGAATGACATCGTGGAATCAGTGCGGTTCGCTGATGTGTTTGCGAAGCGTAGAAGTTCTCAACATGGTGTGGCCAAGCTGATATCGCAGTTATTGGGGACGGATGCCAAGATGCGGCAGTACCAAGAGGGCGCAAAGTTCGTGACCAGCGTCGAAGCGGCGGGCGGGACAGAACTATTTCAAAGGGTATGGGAGCGGCCAGAGAATCTCCCTGACATCTCCGAGATCCGAGAGCCTGCTCTTTGGATCGAGCGGATGAGTGCCAGATCAAAAGGCGGAGCCGCTGAGATCTAGCTGGCTTGTCGGGTGGCGGGTTCAAGGCTGGCACAGTGGTGTTGTCCCACCCGTCGAAGTGTATGCTTTGGCTGGTGAGCATTGAGCAGCTATCGAGCATAGAGCCGGAGCATAAGGCTGATTTCATCAGAGAAAGGCTTGGTCAGGCAGGCTTGGATCCGGATGGGTTGCTCAATCGTTGTGCGTTCGCTCCGCACCCGCAATCGGGTCTGGTCGAGATTGCTGTGTCAGGAGGCGCCGACTCTATTGCACTGCTGATACTTGGATATCTTTTCAGTTCAAAACTCCGTGTCTGGCATCTAGATCACGAGCTGCGTCCTACATCTGCAAGTGAGGCAGCTGCAGTAAAGCATCTTGCGGATGCTTTCTCGGTAGAGTGCGAGGTGTTCCACAGGCACATTGAGCCTGGTCCAAATCTTGAGGAGAGAGCAAGGGAGATGCGCCGTTCGATCTTCATCGCTGGAGTGGCTACTGGGCACACTGCAGATGATCTCAGCGAGACGATGATCATTAATTTGATTCGGGGTGCTGGGGTCCATGGGCTGGGTTCGATATCGGTCGGTTGGGAACACCCAATCCTTGATTTGAGACGGCACGAGACAGAGTCGATCTGCGCAGCCCTCTCGATCGGCTTTTTCTTGGACGAGTCCAACATCGATCCGAAGTTCGTGAGAAATCGAGTAAGGCGCGAGGTGATCCCGCTTTTGTCGGATGTATCTAAAAGGGACGTTGTGCCGATCCTCGCCAGGACTGCGAGAATCCTGCAGAAGGTCTCCAAGTACATTACTTCCCAGGCTGAAATGCTCGATCCAACGGATGCAAAGGAACTCGCAGCCGCTGAAGAGGTGATTGCGACAGAGGCGATAAGGCGCTGGCTGACAGATGATCGAGGTCATAGTCTTTCTTACGAGCATGCGCAGGAAGTTTTGAAGGTGGCAAGAGGGGAGAAGGTGGCAACTGATCTTCCAGGGTCGATCAGGGTTAGGCGCTCTAGGGGCAGGCTTTCGAAGCAAGAGATAACCTGACCAAAGATGCTCCACCATCTTTGACATTTTCGTCTCGTGTCAGCTTTGATGGACTAAGTTGATTCATGTCATGGAACTAGATTCATCTACAAGTGCCAGTTGGGCGGATTTCGATCCAGCACTAGGTGAGATCCTGCTCACTTCAACGCAGATTCAGGAGAAGATCGCGAAGCTGGGCGACGTAATCGCCAAGGATTATCGAAACCGTTCTTTGCTCATGGTTGGTGTGCTGAAAGGAGCCCTCTTCTTCATTGCCGACCTTGCTCGAGCCGTGAATTTACCGGTTGAGGTCGACTTCATGGCTGTCTCTTCGTACGGGGTTACAACCAAGACTTCAGGTGTGGTCAGAATCGTCAAGGACTTGGATCTTGACCTTACCGGCAAGGATGTTTTAATTGTCGAAGATGTGGTTGACTCCGGCCTTACGCTTTCTTACCTCGTTCGCAACCTTCGTGCACGCAACGCAAGCTCGGTTGAGGTTTGCGCGCTCTTGGTCAAAGATGGAATGCAGCCTGATGGACTTGAAGTTTCCTACACTGGATTTGTGATACCGCGGGTGTTCGTCGTGGGCTACGGCCTAGACCTGGCAGAAAGATATCGCAACCTTCCTCATATCGCGGTATATAAAGGGTGAGATCAGAGGTACTTGGCGTGGCTCAGCAATCAGCAGGTGAGGCTCTTGCGAGGAGATTTCAGAGAGAGAGGGTTCAGGAGCTTGTAACCGAACTTCTCGAGGCCATGGGTGAAGATCCGGGCCGGGAGGGCCTAAAGCAGACGCCTTTTCGAGTTGCGCAGATGTTCGAGGAGTTGCTTTCGGGAACCAACCAACAGAGCGAGAGTTTTCTGGGATCGATGTTTCCTGCCGGTCATGAAGAGATGGTGCTCTTGCGCGACATCTCCTTCTTCTCTCTCTGCGAGCATCACCTGCTACCCTTCTTTGGAGATGTTCATGTGGCCTATATTCCAAACGAGTCTGGACAGATTGCAGGCCTTTCGGGGATTGCCCGTCTGGTGGATGGGGTCTCGAAAAGGCTTCAGGTTCAGGAGCGCTTCACGACAGAGATTGCCAACGCGATCCAAGAGCATATGAAGCCAAAAGGCGTGCTGGTGGTGGTGGAGGCGGAGCATCTTTGCATGTCCATGCGCGGATCGAAGAAGGTTGGGTCTAGAGCGATGACCTCCGCTGTTCGCGGTGCCTTCAAAAAAGATGGCGTCACCAGGGCAGAAGCGCTAGAGCTCATCACCAAGGGCCGGGATGCAAGCCACTAGAGGTGCAGCTTTTTCTGAGGCGGCGTTGGGGCGTCAGCGGGGAATAATGGGGATCTTGAATGTCACCCCGGATTCATTTTCGGACGGAGGACGGTTTTTCGAGATCGGGGCCGCGATAGAGCGCGGTTATCTTCTGGCCGACATGGGGGCAGACATCATAGACGTCGGCGGAGAATCGTCACGGCCTGGTGCCGCTCCGGTGCCGGTGGAGGAGGAACTCAGGCGGGTCATACCGGTCATAGCAGAGTTGTCCAAGAGTTTCAGGGTATCGGTAGATACCTACAAGGCCGAGGTGGCGGCCAGAGCGGTGGAAGCTGGAGCCACACTGATCAACGATATAAGCGCTACCCTGGCCGAGGTGGCGGCGAGCTATGGTGTCGGCTGGGTGGCAATGCACATGCAAGGGAGTCCCCAGTCAATGCAGAAGAACCCTCGTTACACAGATGTGGCAAAAGAGGTCTATGAGTACCTGAGCCAGAAGATTGCCTGGGCACGCGAGCTGGGGGTTCCAGAGGTATGGATCGACCCTGGAATTGGCTTTGGCAAGGACTTCACGCACAATCTTGCCCTTCTATCCCGACTCGACAGCTTGAGCCAACTCGGCGCGCCCATGTTGGTCGGAACTTCGAGGAAAGCGTTTCTCGGAAGGATCGCAAAGGCGTCCAAAGGCGTTGAGGTCCCACCCATTGAGCGAACTGAGGCCTCAGTGGCTTCCTGCGCATGGTGCTTCACCCACGGTGCAACGATGATGAGGGTTCACGATGTTGCTGAGACTAGGGAGCTCCTCACCCTTCTGTCTTGGTACCCGGAACAGCTCGAAAAAGAAAGCCGTGATGGATAGGGTCTTTATAGACGGGATAAAGGTGACTGCCACTCACGGCGTGCTTGCATCTGAGAAGGTGAATCCTCAGCCGTTCGAGATAGACATAGCTGTCTACGGCGATTTCCGATCAGCTGGGAGAGAGGATAGTCTCGGTCTCGCGGTCGACTATTCAGAGCTCGGCGATATCGCAGTTCAGGTGGCCAAATCTACTAGTTTCAATCTGATAGAGGCTCTGGCCGAGGCGCTGGCCGAACGCGCCCTGGCTCTTCCCCGCGTTTTTGAGGTGGAGGTGACGGTGAAAAAGCTGCAGCCACCAGTCCGGTTCTCAGCCAACCACGTAGGTGTAACGATCAGGAGACGCAATGGCTAAGACCTTCTTGGCGCTCGGCTCAAATCTTGGTGACAGGATGGGCTATCTTCGCAGGGCCATCCTGGCTCTTCCCGGCACTGTTCGCTGTTCAATGGTATATGAGACCATCCCTGTCAATGCCCCCGAGGGATCCGGCCAATTTCTGAACGCGGTGGTGGAGATCGACTTCGAGGCGGACACCTCGAGACTTTTGGCTCTTGTGAACCAGCTCGAGACTGCGGCAAATCGGGAGCGGCTTGAGCCCAACGCTCCCCGTACCCTTGATGTGGACGTAATATTTGTAAACGGCATGGTATCTGACGATCCAGAGATGACCATCCCGCATCCACGTTGCCGAGAGCGGGCCTTTGTTGTTGCCCCTCTCTTGGATCTCGATTCGACTCTGGCAGAAACTCTGAATCCTGAGATGGCGCGACTTATCGCAATATCGAGGGAGCGGGGAGACGCGGAGGTCTTTCCGGGCGTTGTTATATACGCAAAGGCGCTGTGCTGAGATCTAGAATGTCTCTCTTGTACCTTTATTCCAGCTGAGGAGGGCTGTGGATCAGATTTCGAATGCCCGAGAGTTTCAATCTGTCTGCGACGCGCAGCGTGGCAATGGCAAGTCGGTTGGCTTGGTTCCAACAATGGGAGCGCTTCACGACGGTCATAAGCACTTGATAACTTTGGCCCGTGAACAGTGCGACGTGGTGGCCGTCTCCATATTTGTAAATGCGCTCCAATTCGACAATCCGGTCGATTTGGAGAAGTATCCCCGCACGCTGGCCAGCGATCTCGAATTTACGAAATCTCTTGGAGTCGACATCGTTTTCACCCCAGATTCACAGGAGATGCACCCAGAGCCGATCCTTTTCCATCTCGAAGTGGATCGTCTTTCCGACGTGCTAGAGGGGGCTTCGAGACCGGGGCATTTCGGAGGGGTGGTGACGGTGGTGTCAAAGCTTTTCGTTCTTGCCGGTCGGTGCCGCGCTTATTTTGGAGAGAAAGATTTTCAGCAGCTGGCAATAGTCTCTCGCATGGTGGAGGAGATGCACTTTCCGATAGAAGTCGTTCCGGTGCCCATAGTGCGTGACCCGAGGGGACTCGCTCTTTCCTCAAGGAATATGCGGCTAACAACTGATCAGCTGGTCTCT
>JAJYVK010000175.1 GCA_021792075.1 Actinomycetes bacterium
GTTCGAAAGAAGCGATGTGGCAATCTCGAACACCCTGTGAGAGGCGACCTCCCTAGAGTCCGCCACGATCGTCATTGAAACAATCTTGCCCATCCTCACTTCGGTCACCCCTGGGTAACCCAAAGCGTTGATCGCTTCGGAGACCGTGTGCCCCTCAGGGTCAGCAACGCCGTGGCGTAGCCAAACTTGGACCTTTGCTCGAAATTTCATCTGCTTCCCATTCAGTTAGACCTGCCTTACGGATGGAGCTGCCACTTTTAGCCTAAGAATTCTCTGCCGCTTATCCGTTCATAAACAGCCACGTACCTGTTCCTCAAAGACTCCCGCACCGCCTTGGGAAGGCTGGGTGGCGGTGGCATCTTATTCCAACCCGTCGATTCAAGCCAGTCTCTGAGCGGCTGCTTGTCATAGGCCGTTGGCTCTCCACCTGCCAGCAGTTCGCTTGCCTCCCATATCCTCGAAGAATCTGGGGTAAGCACTTCGTCGCAGATTGCGATCTCGCCATCGATGAAGCCGAACTCGAACTTCGTGTCGGCAAGGACGACACCGGCCTCCTCCGCTCTCGCGGCACCAATTCGATAGATCTCAAGAGACATCTCTCGAACCCTTGCCGCCACATCCTCTCCGACCATAGCCGAGGCCTGCTCAAATGAGATGTTCAGGTCATGGCCACTCTCAGCTTTTGTGGAAGGCGTGAAAAGTGGCTCGGGAAACTTTGTGCCTCCGCTAAGACCGGGGGGAAGCCTCTGGCCGTGCACCGTCTGAGAGGCCTGGTACTCCTTCAGCGCAGATCCGGCAAGATAGCCTCTGACTATGCACTCTATCGGCAGCATCTCGGCCTCTTTGACCAGCATTGATCTGCCCCGAAACTCCTCGGGAAGATCCTCGCCGAGCTCGTTGGATGTCGGGTCCGATGTCACCAGGTGATTCGGAAAGCGTCCTCCAAGATATTCGAACCAGAATGCGCTCATCGCCGTGAGGACCTTGCCCTTGTCTCTGATCTCCTCAGTCATCACAACGTCAAATGCTGAGACCCGGTCCGAAGCAACCATCAATAGAAGCCTGTCTTGTTCAGCCCCCACCCGATAGATGTCCCTGACTTTACCCTTGTGAATTAGCTTCAGTGTCAAATCTCGTACCAGATCCATCCGTTGCACATTATTCTAGTCCGTTGCCCAGCCGGAACCGAAATGATCGATTCAGCAGGTACTTGATACAGCATAAGTATCCTCTGAACTGCCAAAATGGTTTGGTTAGTCGACCAGTTCCGGCACTTCTGAAGGGCACTTTCCGGCCGTCAGTTTAGCCTAGACGCACCGGCGCCGCGATGGGAGCCGATTACAAAATCCACCTGGCATCTGCTCAGGTGGAAGCACCACCGGACAACCCAGCGCGTGCAGTCAGTCGTCATGAGACGCATCCTTCGGCGGTAGCGCAAATCTTTCAGAGCCTTGCACTTCACCTTTTTCACCGAGTTGCTTGGACGAGAGTGGCGAATTTACATAGGCAAAGCTATGCTTTTGTTATGACCGATGAAGAGCCCTTGTTTATGATTGGAACCGAAGAGGTATCTGCATCGCTCTACTCCCTTTTAATCGCGGTAGCCCGCAGCATGCCGCGTGATGTAAGCAGAACCGGTGTCGCCACGCTCGTAACGCTCGCGCAGTCCGGCCCTCTGAGAGTGACTCGCTTGGCCGACCTCGAAGGCGTGGCCCAGCCATCCATGACGCTACTGGCAGACAAATTGGAACAACTTGAATTGGTTGAACGCCGACGTGACCCCAATGATCGAAGGGCAACTCTGATTGCACTCACTCCAAAAGGGCGCACCTACCTCCACCAGCGCCAGAGGATCGGAGCGGCGCGCCTAGACGAACTGATAGGCAGTCTTCCGCGCCATCATGTCAGATTGTTAGTGGAGGCTCTCCCTGCCATCGCTGGACTTAGCCAAGCCAGCAGCAGGCTGACCCACATAGGCAGCTCGGAGCTTCGGGCCAGCGGCGGCAGCAGTTGATGAACAGCAGAATTCAAGAATCGAGCCCTTTTCGCCAGCCGAAAGCTGTCTGGGCCGTAGCGTTCGCGTGTGTCGTCTCTTTCATGGGGATAGGGCTGGTTGACCCGATCCTGCCAGCTCTCGCGAGCCAGCTGCACGCAAGTCCTAGCAGCGTTGAACTGCTCTTCACCAGCTATCTAGTCGTCACGGCGGTGGCAATGCTCGTGACAGGCTGGGTATCGAGCCGGATAGGCGCAAAATACACCCTTGTGGCCGGCCTGGTCCTAATCGTCGTATTCAGCGCCCTGGCGGGAGGATCCGACACGATCGGAGGCATAGTAGGGTTTCGCGCCGGGTGGGGGATTGGAAATTCACTGTTCATTGCAACCTCGCTGGCTGTTATTGTGGCTTCGGCAAGAGGCGGCTTCTCCGGCGCAATCATCCTGTATGAGACGGCCCTGGGTGTTGGAATTGGGCTCGGCCCACTCGTCGGTGGCGAACTTGGCGGGATCTCCTGGAGAGGCCCGTTCTTCGGTGTCACCACATTGATGTCAATATCTCTGATCGCGACATTGGTGCTCGTCGAAAAAACGCCGAAACCCGAAAAGCGAACCTCACTTTTAGACCCCATCAAAGCGCTAAAACACAGAGGGCTCCTAGTGATGAGCGTCACGGCCCTCTTTTATAACTGGGGGTTCTTTACTCTCCTCGCATACACTCCATTCCCCATGCACTTGAGCATCCATGAACTTGGCTATACCTTCACCTGCTGGGGAATTCTTGTAGCTGTCTTCGCTGTATTCGTAGCTCCCAGGCTCCAATCTATCTTTGGCACCGCCAAGACTCTGTATGCAAACCTGACTCTGTTGGCAATCGATCTCGTGGTTATCGCGACTTTCACGTCCTCGAAGACCGTTCTAGTGGCCGCCGTCATAGTCTCAGGGATCTTTGTGGGCCTCAACAACACTCTCACCACCCAGGCGGTGATGCTCGTCTCTCCGGTAGAAAGGTCTCTGGCATCAGCAGCTTACGGATTCGTCCGGTTCATCGGAGGAGGGCTGGCGCCGTTCGTAGCGGCGAAACTCGCAAGCGCCTACAACGTTCATCTTCCCTTCTATCTGGGCGCCATAGCGGTGATGATTGGCGTGATCGTCCTCTCCAGAGGCCACTCTCTACTCGAGATCGCCGAGCGGCCTCATGGCAGAAGCCAAGAGATCGAGCCTCTCGCACTTTCAGAGGCTTCGGCAATACAACTTGAATTGGAGAAATAGGTTCTCCCTATCCTTTCCGTGCCGCAGGGCAAGAAAATCGTACAACCGCTAGATCTACAGCTAATCATCTCCGACGTGGTAATCTTGGCTTTCTCGGGCGAGGGATTTTCGGCTGTGCTCGGCATGCTTATGGCCTGGCAGGGGATCTCATCCGCAGAACTTATTAACCCCATGGACTCGCGAGAACGGACTCGTAAAAGAATTGCCCTTTTACGGCTCGTCCATAATTGATGAAGTTTCGAAAACTGGACAGTCTTCGAATCCCAGAGAACTGGTTCAACTCAAAGAATTAACTAGCGCGAGGATGGCTGAACACAAACTCCGTGCTCATCATGGTGAATGTACTCTGGACTAGCCCGTCCAAGCGGAACTATGATTCGCACTATGAGCCGACTTCGGCACTCATGGAAGCAGCGAGCCCGACAATGATCGGCTGAAGATCAGGATCCTTGATCGAAGGCTCTACGGAGGTGACGACTGTGGTAAAGCAGATTCGCATCGGTGGGGCTGACCTAGTTGGCACGGAAGATCTGAAGGAACTGGCGTCCCCTCATGAGGGACCATGTGTTTCCATCTTCATGCCGACCAACCGAAGCGGCCCCGATACTCAGCAAGACCCGACTCTCCTAAGTGAACTCTTAGACGACGCAAATGACCAGCTCAGCTCGATGGGGATTGAACAGTCAATGATTGACGCGATCCTTGGCCCGCACAGAGCGTTGGTAGACGACGGTGAGTTTTGGAGATATCCTGCTGACGGCCTTGCTCTTTACTGCGCTCCGTCATTCCACCGGCTCTTTCGAGTGCAGCTGCCTTTGACCAGGGCGATCAGCACCGGCACCTCGTTTCAAATACGTCCTCTGCTTCCGCTTCTTGCTGGAGACAACCGCTTCTTTTTGCTTGCGATCTCGCAAAACCACGTGAAGCTCTATGAGGCCACTAGAGACAGAATTGCCGAACTGAAACTTAGTCCTATCCCTGGCAGCATGGATCAGGCACTGGAGGGCGAGGAATACAGGCGTGAATTCAACTTTCGATCGGTTGGACGAGCAATCCAGTACTTCGGCTCGGGGGTAGGAGGAGAGGTCGACAAACAAAGCATTGAACGCTTTCTGCGTGCCATCGATCATGGGGTCGTCGAGAGACTCGGTGCCGAAGGCCGCCATCCCCTCGTGCTCGCCTCAGTCGCATATTACGCGCCTCTGTATCGAGCGATGAGCCGCTATCCAAACATCATCGAGGAAACCGTGGAGGGCAACGCGGATTATGAAAATCCAAGAGAGCTCCATGAACGCGCGTGGCCTCTGGTGAGACCGTATCTAGATACCGCCCGTCAACAAGCATTGACCCGCCTGCGCGAGGCACCAACCGCCCGCATAGCGACACTCATCACCGACGTCGTGGCGTCTGCGCGGGAGGGGGGTATCGACACGCTTCTCATGGCACCCGCCCCACCGATTTGGGGAAGGATCGATCCAGCCACCGAGGTGATCGAAGAGCTCGATGGACCTTCGCAAGACGCCGAAGACCTTTTGGAATGTGCAGCGGCCTATACGCTATTGAACGATGAGAAGGTCTTTCAAGTGGAGCCAGCAGAACTCCCAGAAACGAGCGTCGCAGCCATACTTCGATTCTGAACGAGGAAGCAGGCTGCGTCTGTTCCATCCGGACCTCAAGCTTTTCCCTACAGTGGAGTCCAGTCGCAGACACCGGAA
>JAJYVK010000176.1 GCA_021792075.1 Actinomycetes bacterium
ACGGATCTCACATTCGGGTCTTGTTGTTGACATTCCTATTTCGACAGATGCGGTCGTTAGTGGAAGCTGGCTATGTTTACGTCGCACAGCCGCCGTTGTACTCTACGATTGTGGGAAGGGAGAAGGTCTACTTGCACGATGATGGTGCAAAAGAGCAGTTTATTGCGGAACGTGGCAAAGCGAAGCTCGAGTTTCAGCGTCTGAAAGGTCTTGGCGAGATGGACTTTTCAGAGTTGCGAGATACGACAATGGATCCGAGCAAACGCTCATTGCTTCGTATCGAGCTTGAACAAGCGACGATCGCAGATGAGGTGTGCTCAGTCTTAATGGGTGATAGTGTGGATGCGCGACGCCATTTTATTCAGATGAATGCAAAAGACGTCAGGTTCCTTGATATTTAATCGGCTGCGCGAGTTTTTGATATCGTTACATGGAGAGCCGTCGTGGCAATTTTGTTAGTGGCGCAGTATGAGTGACGATAGTGGTGCTTACCCGGAGGTTGATAGTACACAAGGGAGCCTCGTGCTCGATGTTGACTTGATTCCGGTGGAGCCAATAGAAATCCAAGAGGAGATGGAGCGATCCTTCCTCGACTACGCGATGTCAGTGATCGTGGCGCGGGCGCTGCCAGATGTCAGAGATGGTCTCAAGCCGGTTCATAGAAGGATCCTCTACGGCATGTACGGCCAGGGCCTTCGTCCGGACCGGCCGCACATGAAATGTGCCCGTGTGGTGGGAGACGTAATGGGTCGGTATCATCCGCATGGCGAGAGCGCGATCTACGACGCGTTGGCGCGAATGGTTCAGGACTTCAGCCTTCGAATCCCATTAATAGACGGTCATGGGAATTTTGGTTCAACTGGGCCAGATGAGGGGCCCGCGGCGATGCGGTACACGGAGTGCCGACTTGCTCCACTCGCGCTTGTTCTTCTGGAGGGCCTGGACGAGGACACGGTTGATTTCGTTGGAAACTATGACGGTACCGAGCAAGAGCCAGTTGTGCTCCCGGCACGGTTTCCAAACCTTCTCGTTAATGGTTCACAAGGCATTGCGGTTGGCATGGCGACAAATATTCCGCCGCATAACTTGAAGGAGGTGATTGATGCCGCAACGTTCTTGTTGGACAACCCGGAAGCGTCAATCGATGAATTATGTCGCCTGGTTCTTGGTCCAGATTTTCCAACCGGTGCGCTAATCCTTGGTCGGTCAGGCATCAGGGACGTGTACCAGACCGGCCGTGGCTCGATCAAGATGAGGGCCGTGGCCGAGATCGAGCTCGCGCGAAACGGATTGCCTCGAATCGTTGTTACGGAGTTTCCGTATCAGACGGCCGTAGAGGTAGTCGAGGCGAAAATTGCGGATCTGGTCCGCTCTGGCGCGATTGAGGGTATTTCGCGACTGCAGAATGATTCTGCTGGACGGAAGGCACGGCTTGTTGTTGATCTGAAGCGTGACGCAAATCCGAACCTAGTTCTCAACAAGCTCTACAAGCTTACGCCGCTACAGGTGAGTATTGGCGTGAACATGCTCGCTCTGGTGGATGGTGTTCCACGTACGCTCGATTTGAAGGATCTGCTACATCACTATCTTGTTCACCAAGTCGAGGTTGTCACGCGGAGATCTCGCTATCGGCTCGCTAAGGCACAGGATAGGGCCCACGTTCTTGAAGGTCTCTTGCGTGCGGTGTCGTTGTTGGATCTAGTAATCGCGGCTATTCGCGGCGCGGAGGATCGTGTCGCAGCTCGTGCGGCGTTGATGTCCGAGCCCTTCACTTTCACCGAGGTACAGGCTAATTTCATTCTTGACACGACGCTTGGAAGGCTGACACGGCTCGGAGAGGACGAGATCACAGCTGAATTGGAGGAGCTTCACGCGACGATTCGCGAGCTGGAGCTGGTCTTGTCTGACGATGTGAAGTTGAGGGGCGTGATCCGCGAGGAGTTGCTCGAGGTCGGGACACGGTTTGCAGAAGGGCGGCGGACGCGGATCGTTAATGACGATGGGGAGCTTTCGATGGAGGATCTTATTGCAGACGAGGAGATCGTTGTAAGCTTGACGAGGGCGGGTTATGTGAAGGCTGTGCTTGCAAGCGCCTTTAAGGCGCAGGCGCGCGGTGGGCGCGGTGTTAGCAGTGCAAAGCTTCGGGAAGAGGATTTATTGGAGTCGCTCGTGTACACGACTTCACATTCTAACTTGCTGCTCTTTTCCAATTTCGGGCGTGTTTATCGGCTTCGTGGACACGAAGTGCCTCTCAAAGAGCGGACGGCGCGAGGCACCCCCGTGGTCAACCTGGTTCCACTGTCAGCTGGTGAACGGATCAATACGATGGTTGACACCCGACATTTTGAAGCGGACGCATACCTCTTCTTTTGCACTCGTTCAGGTCAGGTGAAGAAGACGTTGCTAACGGAGTACGACAAGTCTCGGCGTGATGGCTTTATTGCTATCACCCTGAGGGAGGGCGATGAGCTTGTGCGTGTGATGCGCGCCAGCGGTGGCGGCGATGTGGTGCTGTTCAGCCGGGACGGTATGACCATTCGGTTCCCCGAACAGGACGTGAGGCCGATGGGTAGAAGCGCTGCAGGCGTTCGTGGTATGAAGCTTCGGGGCGACGATTTGGTTGTGTCGTGTGACGTCATCACGGAAGGAAAGTTCGTTCTAGTGGTGACCGACGGTGGCTTTGCCAAGCGAACGTCAGTAAACCATTTTGGCAAGCAGGCCAGGGGCGGCGTAGGCATCAAGGCCATCCGGTTGAACCAGCGCAGGGGAACCGTCGCTGCTGCGTTTCTCGCGTCCCTCGACGATGAAGTAATCGCCGTCTCGTCAGGAGGAGTGGCAATCCGTACGGCTGTCCGACAAATAGCTGCTCAAGGAAGAGATGCGACCGGCGTGAGGCTGATGAGCCTTGATGCAGGTCAGAAGCTGGTAGCCGTTACCACAGTAAACCCGGAGTCGGGGTGAGCACGGGACAGCAAGCGCCGGACAGCAGACCACCCACCATCCAGTGTGGTGCGTGGCGTACCACACGTTGCACTGCAACTATTGTGGCGGTTGGCGCCAAAACGCGGGGCTATAGCTCAGCCGGTTAGAGCGCAGCACTGATAATGCTGAGGTCGCTGGTTCGATTCCAGCTAGCCCCACGAGGTCATAGAGGGTATTGGCGAAGCGCTGGTCAGTGCCTAGGTGCGCCACAGTTGGGAACGGTTGCTGAAAGACTTGTTCAACTGCATGGCGCTCATCTTGCAAACGAGGTGTGACTCTCCCTCGCTCGACCGGAGCGGTCTTCGGAGCGAAAGGTTCGGGTCCGGGAGTCTGGCCTCCAGTGCGTGACTGGCTCGATGCATCTGGTGCGTGTCGACCACGTTCACGATGCTCTCACCCAGTGCTGGCAGAGCTGGTGAAGATGAAGGTGTACGGCGCCACCGGTGGTTTGAGAAGACCGAGTTGGTGTCCTGCCGGCGATCCGGAGGCGCCTACCGTGATCGATGCTCCAGCCGCACCGAGCTCGACGCTGAGCCATCCGCTCGCATGAAAGGAGCGAACCTGCCCCGGGCCGAGCACGCCTTCGAAAGTGTAAGTCGATGGCGCGGCATTGCTGTTCGCGACAGCCACCCAGCATGGATGGCTCGCCGAGATCGTGACCGTGAAGCTGGTCGTCGGCACTGACCATGTGGACGTCGTGCTGCTAGATGTCACCTTGGCCAATGTGCCCCCGTTTCCCCCCCCGTTTTTCCCACCCGTTGCCTTGTGGTGCACGCCCGTTCCGGGTTTCGCAGAAGAAACTGGTGAAGGCGCCAGAAGGTGAAGGTCGTGCAGCCACTGAGGTCGCAGGTGATCGATCGCGAGGATGCCGGCCCCGATGAAGATGGCGATCAAGCAAGTCCAGACCGTCAAGCGGAACCCGAGCGGCGCCTTTCTTCTCGGCGACGGACGTCGTCTGCCGGTGGGTACGTACCCGGGCGTGGCGGAGCCGACTGCTGGTATCTCCGCGGTGTCCTGGAACGAGTAGATGGGAATGGCAGCGGTGTCATCTGGCCGGTGTGTTGGTCTCGCAGCTGGTCGCTCGCCCGCTTCGTGCGGAAACGTTGCTCGCAAGACCGTGCTCTGACCCCCCCGAGGGCCCGCAGCCGGTGCGTGCGGTCCAGCCGCAGGCGGGGCTGTGCGCACCTCATGAGCTTCGTGTCGAGGTCGCCTCGATGGCGCGGGTCGAGCGTCGCTACCGAGCAGGTGAAGGGTGAGCTCATCGCCGTCCAGCCCGAGTTGCCAGGCGTAGCGGCGCATGGAGGAAAGCGCTGTGATCTGGTCAGAGAACCAGTCTGTGCGCCCTTCTTCGAGCGCTCGGATCTCAGCCGAGGCCATGCCGCCCTGGGATTGGACTTCCGCGAGGCCCAATCCCTGGCCCAGGCGCGCGGCACGAAGGACCCGGCCTATCCCAGCGGCGGTCGCAGGCCAGCTCTCTGCTGTGACGGCGCCTTGGGGATGTTGCCGATCCGGCTCGTTGTCCCTGATGGTCGTGCGGTCGTGGTTGCCCAATTCTTGACGGCTCTCTGCGACTAGCCTCCTCATTTACAAGGATACAGCCCATCGTCGACATAGCGCAGGCATTGGTGACCGCGCCGGCCGGCGGCCGGCGCGGCAGAAGGAGGATTGAGCGCCCTTGGCACTAGCAGCGGGACCAGGCCTGGTGTTGCTGTCCCTGCAGCCGTCTCCGCCGGTCCACCTGACCACGCTCGCCGGTGACTGGCAGCACGGTCCACTTGCTGTCGTCGGGATGATCTTTGAGGTGCTGGCGGCGGTGCTCTACCTTTACGGCGTCCACAGGCTGGCAGGGCGAGGGAGGAGATGGCAGAGGTCAAGGACCACCTTGTTCCTGAGCGGCTTGGCGGTGATCGCTATCGCCTTGCAGTCAGGTGTTGGCCACTACGACGACTCGGTGTTCGTCGTGCACGTAGTCCAGCACTGGCTCCTGATGAGC